>CAXTYQ010000010.1:46430-54980 GCA_964248505.1 uncultured Acidobacteriaceae bacterium | reverse complement strand
ACCCCACCCCACCTCTCGCCGTTAAACTAGCGCCCGTTGAACCGGCTCGGACCGCTCTGTGGCTGTGCGCTGCCCCGAATCACTAGCCAGAGCGTCAGTGCGATCTCCGAAAAGGTAAATGGCTGAGCCAGGGTGAATACCTGACCGCTCTCCTCCGGTGCGAGAACGCCGGTCAAGCTCATCGCGAGGTAAGCCATGCCTCCCAAAAACACCCAAACACCCAGCAACCGAGGCAGCAGGCGGGAGCGATACACGAGAACACCGAGCGGCAGCATCCAGGCACCCCAGAGTGTTTCAGCAGCGGTGTTTTGCAAGTCATGCAACTTCAGCAGAAACAGGGCAAGTGCATGCTGCTGAGGAGTCGAGAAGGAGGCCAGAAACGGTAAGCCATGAACAATCCTGATGACACCCAAATCGAGTGCCGCTCCCGTTAAATAGAGCACCGCCGGCATGATGCCGCCGAAAATGACGACCAGAGCCGCAAGGTAGCGACCCGTCGGAGCGAGGAGGTGGTAGAAGGCGAGCGTGACCACCACCAATACCACCGCAGCTATAAGATCATCCACGATTCCCAAACAAAAGAGTCTCTCGTGACGGGCGATGTTGTTCACGGTTGCCGTAGCATCTGCCGGGACGAAGAGTTTGGCCGGTATGTAGATCAGGCGTAACGGACCAAGAAGGATCAAGAGCAAATACCAGAGACCCGCAATTCGACCTGCGTTGCGAACCAAACGCATGTTTGCCCCCTCGGAACGTTCTGGAGTTACGGCGGAGGTGAAGCCTTTGTTCCGTCCATTTGTTTGTGGGCACAGGGTCCCTCTCACCGCTAGCGACCCCGAAAACCGGCTCCGATCGCCAACTATCTTAGCCTCAGCCCGTGTATCCATGAGCCTTGAAAACTGGCCCAAAAATCACGGCTTTGCCAGATCATAAGCATGAATTAGGCTTACAACAGCCGCGAAAAACGCCCCCCTGACCTAGCCATCCGCTGGCAGGTGGTCGAGTACAAGTCAAATCACGCCACTCTGTGTGATCTGGCCAGCGTCTCCGAATGCAACTGCCCTGTGCTAGTTGCGTCGGTCAGCCCACAAAGCTGACTACGACAAAAGGAGCGCGAACATGCGAAACCCGATCACAATCATAGGTGCCGGACTGGGTGGCCTCACACTTGCCCGCATCCTCCACCTTCACGGCGTTGCAGCCACCGTCTATGAAGCGGAAGCCTCAGTCCATGCGAGAGCGCAGGGCGGTCTGCTCGACATCCACGAATACAACGGACAGATCGCTCTGAGAGCCGCGGGTTTATCTGACTCGTTTCTCCCACTCATTCGCCCTGGCGAGGACGCCAAACGCGTCGTCGACCAGCATGGCAACGTTCTCTTCGACAAACCCGGTGGACATTCCGACAAGCGGCCCGAAGTGGATCGGGGCGACCTACGGAAAATGCTCATCGACTCCATCCCCGGTGAAATGATTCGGTGGGGTCACAAGCTGGCATCCGTGACGGCCATTGGTGACGAGAGACATGAGGTGACTTTCGCCAATGGCTCGACGGCTCTCTGCGAGGTGCTTGTAGGAGCCGACGGTGCATGGTCGAAGGCGCGTCCACTCGTCTCCGGTTCAAAGCCCATCTACACCGGCACGTGCTTCATCGAAACATTCCTCTCTGATGGCGACACGCGCCACAAAGCAACCGCAGATGCGATCGGCAGCGGTACATGTATGGCAGTCGCTCCGGGCAAGGGCATCCTTGCACATCGCAATGCGGATGGAACACTGAAGACGTATGTCGCCTTGAACAAGCCAGAGAGCTGGATCGCTTCCTTCGACTCCCGTGACGCAAAAGCCAGCTTGTCCCATATCGCAGATCAATTCCAAGGATGGGCTCCGCAGCTTACCGCCCTGATTACGGACAGCGAAATCGATCCTCTGCTTCGACCGATCTATGCTCTTCCGGTCGATCACAGCTGGAAGCGGGTACCAGGCGTAACCCTGCTCGGGGACGCGGCGCACCTCATGTCACCGTTCGCAGGCGAAGGTGCCAACCTCGCCATGTACGACGGCGCGGAGCTGGCCCGAGCTCTCCTCGCCAACCCTGATGACATCAAAGCCGCACTCTCCGCCTATGAAAACGAACTCTTCCCCCGAAGCCAGAAATTCGCTCGCGAAACCGCCCAAAACCTCAAACAGTTCTTCGACGAGACCGCGCCCCAAAGCGTGGTAGACCTCTTCAGCAAACATCTTGCGTGAACCATCAAACCTGAGCCCCGAGAAACCCCTTCCCCTCACCTGATCTACCATCCCCTCACCTGATCTAGTGGTCATTCCGCAGGAAATCTGCTGTTACCTTTGCCGTTGCCTGTTTCACCGCCGTCATCCTGAGCGAAGCGAAGGACCCCTGTAGTTGCCGTTGCTTTTGCCGATGCCCTTGCCGTTGCCCTTCTAGCCCTCGCTTCTTACCCCCGCCCTCGCCTTCCTGGTTGTCATTCCCGAAGGGAATCTGCTTCCGCCCTTTGCATAGCCTGAGCGGTCGGTTCCTCATGACTCGCAACCCGTTACTCATGACTGACTTTCCTAAAATGGAAGCAAGCGCATACATCGGCTAGGAGGGCTGAACGCAGCCAACTTCCCACAACGGCGCTGATGAGGACTCAATCTGTACGCCACACCCTTACGACGGCAGGCCATGTACAAATCGGCTTATGAGCGAGATCATCTCGGCCTCGTCCGACAGGAAGACGTAGTGTGTGACGTTCGGAATGACCACAACTTCGACGTTCGGTTGCTTGCGCCATATCGCAAGCTGCCCCTGCTTTCGACTAGCTTCTTGGGCCTTGTATGCGGCCAGCTTTGCCGGATCGTGTGTAACACCGCTGTTTAGGGCGTTTGGAAACGGAACGATCACAAGCGCGCGGGTATCGAGATTGCTGAAGCGTTCGTATTCAAATTCGTTTGCTCTGGTATTGCCCGGGCGTGAGAGCCGATCTCCAACTGAGCCGTCAGCGTTGATTCGGTAGTGCTGCCGAATCTCATCCTCTGGAAGAATCCCCCCATAGTACCCAGCAAAATACCTCTGAAATGCGGCGATGCTGGCCAAGTCAGTTTTCGCCGGTGCAGGTGCAGCCGCGCCTTCGACCTCGTCACGCAAATCCTGCAGGTTGCGTCGATAACGAGCCTCATCAGTAAGCGTTTTCGTGATCAGAGCATCGTCATACGGATCTTCTCCCAACCTCGAAAGGTCCTGCTGCAGATCAACTCTGTCGAGGTCGATGTCCCCATGTTCGGGGTTGTAGAGCGCGAAGGGACCACCAGCGTCCAGATAGATCAGCGCCGATACACGACCGGGGTGATGTTCGGATACGGAACTCATCTCTTCACCCGCGATCGAGTGCCCCACCAATACAGGCTCTTGCAAATGCAGCGCATCGAGAACCGCTACGATATCATCTCCGAACTGCCTTGCGGTGTAGCCACTCGATGGTGCCGAGGACTGACCAGCTCCGCGCCGAGTGATCCCATACACATGGAAGTGCTTTGCGAGCTTGGGGGCAAGACTTGCATAGACATGAGCAGTGTTTCCTCCACCGGCAAGCAGGACAAGGTTGCGTCCAGAACCGCCCCAGTCGAGAATTTCGAGTCTGACGTCTGGAGCGACCGTAACGAAGCGTTGCGCTGGGTAACTTGCACTTTGGTGAGCATCCTGAGAAGGGCTCGCAAGCGAAATGAAAAGGCAGAGAACCACTGAGCACAAGCGGCTGATGCTTGAGCGTTGTATTGGCACTCGATACCTGGTGTTCGTGTTGATCACAGCTAGAGCATAGCCTCAGTGCTGCCAAATCGCTTAGGTCTCTACAAGTCGCATTCTCGGAAGGCGTCACCCCAGACGGGAGGCGCCCCCTCTCGCATCGCGCAAGCGAACGTTTGTGCGAATGCCAAGAGCAAGACTGAATCTTCAGTCATTCGAGTTGCAAAAAGCTGTCGCGATTGCCCTCCATCGGCGACAGGTTTCGGCAAGGGTGCCTTAGCGTACGATCTATGACATCTGGTCGAGTGACCCCAACAAGCACTCGCTCATCCTCTAGACCCTCAAACCCGCGCCGTCCCTCGCAACCCCCGAAACATCGCCGCCGCCGTCTCCAGCGGCACAGCCTCCGCCCGCACCTGCCCCGGCAGCGCCTCCGGCCACGCCGCCAGGATCTCCTCCGCCCCATACCCCGCAGCCCGCAGGTTGTTGGCCAAAGTCTTCCGCTTCTGCCCAAAACACGCCCGCAAGTACCGCTCAAACCCCGCCGGATCCACCCCCAGCTCTCCAAACCTCGACCGAAACTCCATCCGCACTACCGTCGAGTACACCTCGGGCGGCGGCTCAAACGCTCCTGGCGGCAAGGTAAACAGCTCTTCCACCTCGCCATACATCGCCGCCGTCGCCGATAGCAGACCGTACGCCCGACCACCCGGCCTCGCCGCCACCCGCTCCGCCACCTCCCTCTGCATCATCAGCACCGCGCGCGCCAACCCACCCCCTACACTCGCCCCGAACAGCCGCAACAAAATCTCAGACGTAATATAGTAGGGCAAATTTCCGACAACATCCGCCATCTCCCCCTCCGGCACCATCGCCTGCAAATCCGCCCGGAGCACATCCTCTTCCACGACTTGAACATGCGGCCGATTCCTAAACCGAAACCTCAACTCCGCCGCTAGCCCCCGGTCCACCTCAATCGCCAACAGCCGACCCGCCCGCTCCGCCAGCAACTCCGTCAGAGCTCCATGCCCCGGCCCAATCTCGATCACCGTCCGACCGCGCACATCCCCCAAAGCATCGACGATCGCCAGCCGCGCACCCTCGTCGACCAAAAAATTCTGTCCGAGCTTCGGCTTGCCCTTCCGTCCCATCCCACACCCGCCAACCCGCGTCTGCCGCTAAGCTAATACAGACGCCCAAACCCTCCAAACCCAAAAAAAGAGGCCTCCCATGAACATCGTCTTCACCGCCTCGGAGTGCGCTCCCTGGGCCCAAACCGGAGGCCTCGGCAACGTCCTCGACGCCCTCCCCCGCGCCCTCGCTCACCTCGGCCACCGCATCTCCATCTATCTCCCGTACTATCGCCAGGTCGCCAAACTCGCCCCCAAACCGCCCGTCCTCCTCCCCAGCCTCACCATCCCGTTCCCCACCTCCAACCGATTCGCCCGCATCCTCGACGGCGGCTTCCAACCCGCCCCAACCGCAGCCACCCCCGACGCCGGCGTCCAGACCTACTTCGTCGACTGCCCCGACCTCTTCGACCGCGAAGGCATCTACGGCCCACCGACCGGCGGCGACTACCCTGACAACGCCGAGCGCTTCGGCCTCCTCAGCCGCGCCACCCTCGAAGCCGCCAAACTCCTCGGCCCCCCCGACCTCTTCCACGCCCACGACTGGCAGACCGCCCTCGTCCCCATCCTCCTCCGCTCCACCTACAGCACCGACCCCGTCCTCCGCCGCGTCCCCTCCCTCCTCACCGTCCACAACGCCGGCTACCAAGGCATCTTCCCCGCGTCGGCCGTCCAAACCCTCCTCCTCCCACCCGAAACCTACGTCCCCAACCGCCTCGAGTTCTACGGCCAGGTCAACCTCCTCCAGGGCGGCATCAGCCTCGCCGACGCCCTCACCACCGTCAGCCACAAGTACGCGGAGGAAATCCAGACCGCCGACTTCGGCCACGGCCTCGAAACCGTCCTCCACCAGCGCCGCGCCGACCTCTCCGGCATCCTCAACGGCGCCGACTACGACGAGTGGAACACCGCCACCGACCCCCACATCGCCGCCCACTACACCGCCACCGACCTCCGCGGCAAACGCGAGTGCCGCCGCGACCTCCTCCACGGCTGCGGCTTCGAACCCGTGGAGCCCACCACCGCCGTCGTCGGCATGATCTCCCGCCTCGCCACCCAAAAAGGCTTCGACCTCTTCGCCGAAGCCCTCCCCCAACTCATGGCCGAAGACATCCTCCTCATCATCCTCGGCGCCGGCGAGCCCTTCTACGAACGCCTCCTCGACCGCTGGACCCGCGAATACCCCCAAAAAATCCGCGTCCTCGACCGCTTCAGCCCCGTCATGGCCCACAAAATCCAAGCCGGCGCCGACCTCTTCCTCATGCCCTCCCGATCTGAACCCTGCGGCCTCAACCAGATGTACAGCCTCCGCTACGGCACCGTCCCCGTCGTCCACGCCACCGGCGGCCTCGACGACACCGTCGATGACTCCCCCACGACCGGCACCGGCTTCAAATTCCAGGCCCAAACCGCCCCCGACCTGCTCGACGCCCTCCGCCGCACCCTCGCCGTCTACCGCAACCCCGTCGCCTGGTCCGCCCTCCAGCGCCGAGGCATGCTCCAGGACTTCTCCTGGACCCAACCCGCCCAGCAATACGCCGCACTCTACACACAACTCATCCGCCAAGGCAGCTAAAGCTGTTCTCGTATAGCTGTGTCATCTGCTGTGTCATCTCTGCTGTGTCATCTCTATAGGTACCGCTGTGTCATCTCTATAGCTATAGCTGTCATCTCGACCGGAGCAGACGGCCCCATCGTCTGCGCAGTGGAGAGACCTGCAGATTTGCAGCCGCCGGAACTATACCTGTGTGAAAACCGCCATGGCACCTGTCATCTCCACCGAAGCCGAGACCGTCACAACTCACAACTCACAACTCACAACTCATCACTCATTACTCATTCCTCATCACTCATTCCTCACTATCCACACCTCACCACCCCCTAAATAAAATCCTTCTTCTCCCCCCAAACAAACGGAAACTTCCGCCCGCGCAGCAGATACACATTCTTATGCTCATGCGGCATCGCCAACGGATGATCCATCCGCCCCACCACCGTCACCGACGCATACTCCCGCGCCAGCTTCTCCGGCGACCCACCCGAGATCGCAATCACCACATCCATCGGCTTCCCGTACGTCCCCCACATCCAGTACGTGTTATGTCCGCTGATCACCGGCGCAAACGGCAGCCCCTTCTGCCGCGCAAAGAACTCCATCGCCCCCGCCTCACCATAGTTGTCCGCCCAGAAAGCCACCCGCCCCTTCTCCTCGGCTGACAGCGACCCATACGCCCGCTCCACCAGCCCCAGATACTCATCCCACCCAAACCGGTCCGCATAAAACTGCGGCAGACCGCTCGTCGCCGCCCTCTCGTTATGGCTCGAGGTACCGCGAAGATGCGTCGCCTCCGTATACCGCAGCCAAGCCTCCGGCCGCAGCACCGGAATCGCCATCGGCAAAATCAGCACCCCCGTCACCACCAGCGCCCCTTCCAGCACCGGAAACGCAAACACCCGCTCCGCATTCCGCCGCCGGAACCGCCGCTCCCACGCAATCCCACCCGCCGCAAACAAGACCGGATACACCGGCGTGCAGTAATAATCCTTCGCGTGGAGCCCCATCATCCCAACCATAAACACCACAAACATCAGCCCAACCCAACGCCATCGCCGCGCCAGCGATCCAAACAAGATCGACCAGAGCCCCGCACCCCACACCAGCACATTCAACGGATGCATCTCGCGCACCTGCGCCAAGGAGAACTGGAGCGGCCCCAACGCAACGTTCTTACCCTCCCTCCGCCCATTCTCCAGAAACTCAAGCGTCGGCCAATGATTGGAGACCTGCCACAGCAGATTCGGCAGCGCAATCAACACCATCAGCCCCACCCCCACCACCGCCCACCGACTCCATAGCAGCCGCCGCGCCGGCGTCATCAACAGCCCCAGCAGCAGAGCCAGCAGAAAAAACGTCATCGAAGGCTTGTTCAGCAGCCCCACCCCCGCCAAAACCCCGAACCCCACCCACAAGCCCGCCATCGCCTGCCGCTCCGGCTCCCCACGCTCCAGCCGCCTCTCCATCCCGATCAAACACAGCAAACACCCGGTCCAGAACATCGACTCAAACGAGTTCATCGACAAGAAACCATCGATCGCAAGGTAATTCGGCGCCACCAGCACACCCACCATCGCCAGCCCCTGCGCCGCCCGCCGTCCACCCATCGCCCACGCCAGCACCCCGGTAAGAAACACCCGCGCCGCCCCCGCCAGCGCCGCAAACATCCGCAGCCCAGCCAGCGACCGCCCAAACACCGCCTCCGCCAGCCGCGCCTCGACCGCCACCACCGGCCCATGATCCACATACCCCCAAGCCAGCCGCCGACCGCACGCAACGTAGTAAAACTCGTCGCGAAAGTACCCCCAACCCAGATGCGCCTGCCACACATTCCCCGCCACCTGCAGCAACAGCTTCACCAGGGCAAACAGGACCGCCAGCCGCACCGCCGACCGCAAACCCGCATCCACCGGCCGAACCACCGTCGTCTGAGCCGTCGCCAAAGAAACCTCCACGGCAGGGAAGTACGCGCCCACCCCAACCAAGGTTCCCTCCCAAACAAAACCTTGTCATCTCGGAGCACAAACCCACGTCATCTCGACGACGAACCCGGGTGCCCCATCCTCTCCGACAGCCTCATCTCGACCAACGAACCCGGGTGCCCCATCCTCTCCGACAGC
>CAXTYQ010000010.1:0-46330 GCA_964248505.1 uncultured Acidobacteriaceae bacterium | reverse complement strand
CTCACCGTCGGAAAGGGTGGGGTATTCGCGCCAAAGCGCGAACCGCTCTCCTCCACCCCCCCATGCCCGACGACGAACCCGGGTGCCCCATCCTCTCCGACAGCCTCACCGTCGGAAAGGGTGGGGTATTCGCGCCAAAGCGCGAACCGCTCTCCTCCAACTAACCACGAAACTACAGACCGACGATTCCCTCGTCTCGTGCCACAACGACACAAATTGGCGCAACCAAGCCGCCAACCCCGTACAATTAACTCCAGAGCAGAAAAGAGACCGACCTCCAAAAAACTCTCCGTCCGTCACACCTAAGTCCCGCAAAAGCCGTATTTTAGAAGCAACCATACATCAAAAATCGGATTTTTACGTAGCCAACCACCCGAGATCCAGACCTAAGTCCTCTAGATCGGATATTTTGCAACAAATCGATGGGGAGTAGGGGAGGGTCGTCCCCTCCCCGGTAACACCCGGTCCGGTACTCTCGGTCAGCCGCGGCATCGATGCCGGACCGCGTCCGGCATCCATTCCAGCATCCATCCAAGAGCATATCCAGGAGAGCATGGAAGTCAGCCGGAGGACGGCCGACACAGGGAGGAAACACACAATGGATTGGACGCCAGGCGGCCTCAGTGAAGACATCGAAGATCGGCGCAGCTCCTCGGGCGGCGGAGGCGGCGGCTTCGGTGGAGGCGGCTTAGGTCTGGCCGGCATCGTCGTCCTCGGTCTCGTCAGCCTGGTCACCGGTCGCAACTTTATCGGAGCCTACCTCTCCGGCAACGGAGGAAACTCGGCCCCCGCGGCCACCGCGCCCCGCACCCCCGGCACCTCCACCACCGCCTCGCCCGACGACGACCGCGACGCGCAGCTCGTCTCCTTTGTCCTCACCGACGCCCAAAAAACCTGGACCCAAATCTTCGCGCAGTCGGGCCGAGAGTACCGCCACGCCAAGCTCGTGCTCTATCGCGGAGCCACCTACTCCGGCTGCGGCACCGCCCAGGCCACCACCGGCCCCTTCTACTGCCCCGCCGACGAGAAAATCTACATCGACCTCGGCTTCTGGGACGACCTCAAACGCTTCGGCGGAGACACCGGCGAGTTCGCCCAGGCCTACGTCATCGCCCACGAACTCGGCCACCACGTCCAGAAGCTCCTCGGCACCGAAGGCAAGGTCAGTCAGCTCGAACAACAGGAGCCCGGCCAACGCAACCACCTCTCCGTCGACCTCGAACTCCAGGCCGACTGCTACGCCGGCATCTGGGCCCACTCCACCGAACAGCGTCACATGGTCCAAGACTCCGACATCGATGGCGCCCTCAAAGCCGCCGCCGCCGTCGGCGACGACCACCTCCAGCGCATGAGCGGCCGAGCCGTCAGCCCCGAATCCTTCACCCACGGCTCCTCCGCCCAGCGCACCACATGGTTCCGGCGAGGCCTCGACCAGGGAAGCGTCCCCGCCTGCAACACCTTCGGCGGCGACGGCCAGTAAACAGCACCTACTGGAGAATGGGCAGAGGCTGCTCAGCCTTGCCGGCGCCATCCAAGGCAAAGTGCTCCCGAATCCGTGCGGCCGTCGCCACACTCACCACCGCCGTCAGGGCGTCCGCAGTCGCCAGCTTCACCCCGCGCACACTGCCAAAGTGCTGCACCAACCGCTGCCGCGTCCTGGGGCCCACCCCCGGTATCTCCAGCAACTCACTCTCCCGATCCCGCATCTCCCGCCGCTTCCGGTGATACGTCACGGCAAACCGGTGGCTCTCGTCACGAATCTTTTGCACCAAATGCAGCACCGGCGACCGCCGATCCAGCACCACCGGATCGTCCTCCTGCCCATGGACGTAGATCACCTCTTCGCGCTTGGCGATCGACGCGAGCGGCTGCGACGTCGCCCCAACCTCCTCAAGCGCCGCATACGCCGCATGCAACTGCCCCAGCCCACCATCGATCAGCACCAGCGACGGAAACGGCTTCTCCTCCTCCATCAGGCGCTTGTACCGGCGATGGATGATCTCGCGCATGCTGGCGAAGTCGTCCACCCCCGTCACCGTCTTCACCTGAAACTTCCGGTACTCCCCCTTCTTCATGGCGCCGTCCTCCCACACCACCATCGAAGCCACCGTCTCCGCCCCCTGGATATGCGAGATGTCGAAGCACTCGATCCGGCGCGGCGGCTCGGGCAAGGTTAGCGCGTCCTGCAGCGCCTCCTGGATCGCCTTCATGCCAGGCTGCAGCACCCGAAACCGCTGGTCGTAGGACTGCTTGGCATTCTGGCAGACCAGGTCCACCAGCGACCGCTTCTCCCTACGCTGCGGCGCCAGGATCTCCACCCGTCGGCCCGTCCGCTCGGAAAGCACCTCCGCCAGCACCCCCCGGTCCGGGAAGTCGACCGGCACCAGCACCGACCGCGGCACATAGCTCTGGTCAAGATACAGCTGCTTCAAGAGCGCCGAGAAGAACACCGCCGGACTCCATGCACCCCCCAGCTCCGTCGCCGACCCATGCTGCACCGGTGCCCCCACCTCGGCGCAAGCCTGCTCAGCAACCTCAGGAGCCGGCACCCCCGGGTCGGGCTCCATCTGCGCCACCGCCTCAGGATCGTCACAATCGGCTGCAGTTTTCTCGAAAGAAGCTGTGTTTTCACTCTCGTTCAAAGAATCCTGCAAGAACTCCGGCAGATCTTCCCAGAAGAAATCCCGCCGGTCGACGATCTTGCCGGCCCGCATGTGAAACAGGTTCACGGCCAGCATCTCCTTCTCGTAGTGAAACCCGAACACATCCGCATCTTCATTGTCCGTGGTCGCGATCCTCTGTTTGTCCTGCATCTGGTGCACGGTCACGATCTGGTCGCGCAGCCGGGCCGCCATCTCAAAGTGCATATTCTCCGCCGCCGCTTCCATCCTTCGTGTCAGCGACTGCTCCAGCTCGTTCGGCTTGCCATCCAGGAAAAGCTGCACATCGCGAATCGTCTCGCGATAGATCTCAGGTGAGGTCAGTCCCTCGACGCACGGCCCCAGACATCGCTTGATGTAGAACTGGAGGCACGCGCGCGGGTGATAGCGCGCCAGATCCACCTTGCAGCTCGGGATCAGAAAGCTTCGGTGGATCAGGTCCACCAGGCGGTGAGCAAGGTTGCCCGGAAAGTACGGTCCGAAGTACTGTCCGCCGTCCTTGCGCAGCTTGCGCGTGACGAAGACCTTGGGGTACCGGTCCCCCATCGTCAGTTTTATATACGGGTACGTCTTATCGTCGCGCAAAAGGATGTTGAAGCGCGGCTTCTTCTGTTTGATCAGGTTGTTTTCGAGCGCCAGTGCCTCGTGCTCGTTGTCCACCGTAATGTATTCAATGTCGACCGCCTCGCGCATCAGAGATCCGGTCTTTTGGTTCATCTGCGAAGCTTCTAAAAAGTAGGATCGTACGCGCGACCGCAGGTTCTTCGCCTTGCCGACGTAGATCACTTCCCCTTCGGCGTTCTTATACAGGTAGCAACCGGGTTTAGCTGGAATAGTCCGAATTTTGCCGAGGAGGTCCATGAGAAAGCTCTGTTTCTCATTTTATTTGCTTTTGCTTCTCCCCGTTCTGGCGCCGAAATCGGTCAAAATGCACGCACAAACTTCGCGCATGCATTTGCGCAGAGATATCCAACCGCTTTCATCCACCGTCTTATGAACAGCTTAGCTAGAACCAACTTTGGCACGTGAATTGCTACACAAGTCGTGGGACCATGGAGCCTGCAGCCGCTTGCATCCCCGAGATGCCGATTTCACTTGCAATCGGTCAAAATTGGCCCGACAGAGGATCGATCAGGAGAAGTTACTCAGATGAAGTCATCCCCAATGCTAGTCCGCACGTTTGTTCAGAGCTCAGCCACTCCCCTATTTGCGAGCGCTCTTGCTGTGTTCGCCGCTGCGGGCTGCTCTTCCAAGAACTACGTTCGCTCCCAAACAGCGCCGATCATCCAGCAAACCAACGACCTCGATACAAAGACGGCTGCGGATCATCGCGCCATCGTCGATACCGATGAGCGTGCCCAGCGCGGCATCAACGGCGCCATGACCGCCGCCAACACGGCGGATCAGCACGCCGGTGCCGCCGGCCAGTCCGCCGACGCTGCAAATCATTCCGCGCAGGAGGCCTACAATCGTGTAGATACGCTCGCCGGCGTGGTCGCAAACCTCGATAACTACAAGCCGCTCGCGGACGTCAACGTGACCTTTGCTTTCGATAAAGCCGTCCTCACCGCCGAGGACAAACGGCAGCTGGACCAGTTCGCCGCGCAGCTGACCAGCGCACGCGGCTTCATCCTCCAACTCACCGGCGGTACTGATTCAGTCGGCGACGCACAGTACAACTACCAGCTCAGCCAGAGACGCGCAGACGCCGTCGCCAACTATCTCCAGACCAAGTACAACATCCCGCCGCATAAGTTCTATCTCGTTGGCATCGGCAAGGATCAGCAGGTCGCAACTGACAAAACGGCGGCCGGCCGTGCACGCAACCGGCGCGTCGAGATCAAGCTCCTCAGCAACATGGGATCCACTAGCCCAGCTCCCGCAACTGCGCCGAGCGGCGAGTAAAACTCAATCGCTTCAGAGACAGGCGCTCCTCCCAAGAGCGCCTTTTCTCTGCTCTAATCCCGAATCCGCCAATACACAAAACCCATAAGCCCTGCGGCCAGCAGCACCCAGGCGAACTGGTACCAGTAGAAAAACGGAAATCCCAACCAGACCGGCACCGTCCGCGCATACAGACGAGGAAACAGCAAACCGAAGTAGGGCAGGGTCAGCAGCCACCAACTGCGGCTGCGTCGCTTTCTCCTCCGGCCGGGTGTTGCCTCCGTCTGTGCGCTCACGTCTTACAGCATATGCCGACATAGCCTGTAAGCAAACCAGAGCAAATCTCCGAGTTGCTGACCCTTGGCAACCAGGAGAGCGCAGGCGGCTTTCGGGTACATTGAAAGGCATGGGACATCTTCCGCCCACAGCCCCAAGCTCACGAGAATCGACAGAAACGAGCAATCCTCCCGAGACTCCACCCGCCGACGCTGGCCCAACAGTGAATTCTGACGCCGCCGCGCTTGCGAATTCCAGCCTCGATCCGCTCTCCAAAGCAATCGCGATCATGGCTCTGCTTCGCTCCCCACAAGGCTGCCCATGGGATCGCGAGCAGACATTCGATAGCATCAAACCGCACACGCTCGAAGAAACGTACGAGGTCTTCGACGCCATCGAGCGACGTCATTGGCCTGACCTCAAGGATGAGCTCGGCGACCTCTTGCTCCAGGTTCTCTTCTACGCTCAGATGGCCCAGGAAGCAGGTCACTTCAGCCTCGAGGATGTCGCCGAAAGCCTGAATAACAAGCTGATTCGGCGCCATCCGCACATCTTCGCGGGTGCAGAGGCCGCCGATAGCAGAGCCGTGGTCCGAAGCTGGAATCAGATCAAACAGGCCGAAAGAAATGGCTCTCCATCGGCCGCCGCTGGTCTGCTCGATACAGTCCCGCGTTCCATGCCGGCTCTGCTCGAAGCTGCCAAGCTCGGCTCACGCGCAGCCAAGGTCGGCTTCGATTGGCCTGACTCGAAGGGTCTTCTCAGTAAGCTTCGCGAGGAAATCTTAGAGATCGAGCAGGAACTTGACCGGTCCGACCAGCAGGCTCTCGAGGAAGAACTCGGCGACCTGCTCTTTACGTCCGTCAATCTCGCGCGTCATCTCCGAATCGACTCGGAATCGGCGCTTCGACGCGCCAACGCCAAGTTTCGCGAGCGCTTTCAGTCCATGGAACAAGCAGCAGGCGGTACTTCCGCCCTTTCCAGCCTGACCCTCGCTCACCTCGAGAACCTGTGGACTGACGCGAAGCAGAGAGAAGCCGCACAAAAAATCGCGAAGGGCAAGGCAGAGAAGTGACTTCAGAGGCCGCCGGAACAGATCATCTCGACATCCTGCCCGTGACGTCCCTCGAGCATCTACAACAGTGCGTCGGCCTGCAGATCGCCGTCTGGGGATACAGCGACGGAGATGTGATCCCGCGACGAATCTTCGTCGTCGCCAACCGTATCGGTGGACAGGTGATCGGTGCGTTCGATCACGGCACCCTTGTCGGCTTTGTTATGTCTCTCCCCGGCTACCGCGATGGCACTCCATATCTGCACTCACACATGCTCGCAGTGCATCCGGAGTACCGCAACGCGGGTCTCGGACGCACCTTGAAACTCGCCCAGCGAGAAGACGCTCTCGGGCGCGGGTACCGGCTCATCGAGTGGACCTTCGACCCTCTTGAAATCAAAAATGCGTACTTGAATCTAGCGCGCCTCGGGGCCATCTGCAGGAGGTATGAGGCCGACTTCTACGGACCTTCCACTTCGCCCTTGCAAGGCGGCCTTCCGACCGACAGGTTAGTCGCAGAGTGGTGGCTTCAATCGGAGCATGTCTCGGCAAACCTTCAAGCCCATCGAGGTGGCGCACATCCGGATCGTGACACTCTCATCCAAACCAGAGTGGAGGAGCGCATCCTCGTTCCTGCCGCCGTCAGCCAATGGAAGCAGAACGGTGCAGAGCGCGGTCACGCACTCCATCTACAGCAAACCAATCGGCTTGCATTCCAAACCGCTTTCAGGAGTGGTCTCGCGGCAATCGGCTTCAGGCGCGACGAGCAGGGCAATGGGTCTTATCTGCTTGGACCGTGGGACCAAGCGCCGGACCGAGTATAAAAGCAGAGGCGCGAAGACATATGTTCAAAATCGACTCGGTCCATCTACGCGAAATCAACCTTCCGCTGGCGCATCCCTTTGAGACCAGCTTCGGCCGTACAACGGATCGCCGCATCCTTCTCGTCGAGATCCATTCGGACGGCCTCTCGGCCTGGGGGGAGTGCGTCGCCGGCGAACATCCCTACTTCTCCGAGGAGAGTGTCGATACAGCCTGGCCCATCCTTCAGACCGAACTCATTCCAAGGCTCTTGGGTGTAGAGATTGAGAGCGGAGGCACCGTTCCCGATCTCTTCAAGCAGGTTCGAGGCCACCGCATGGCCAAAGCAGCCCTCGAAAACGCAGTTTGGGACCTCGTCTCACAACGCCAGGGTGTCTCGCTCTCCGCCCTGCTTGGAGGTACCCGCGACACCATCCCGTGCGGCGTCTCGATCGGCATTCAACCCTCGCCCGCAGATCTGATGGACAAGATTGCCGCCGAATTGGAGGCCGGCTATCAACGCATCAAGCTGAAATGCAAGCCCGGCTGGGACACGGGCATATTCGAAGCCGTACGGGATCGCTGGCCCGACATTCTCCTTTCCTGCGACGCCAACTCGGCCTACCGCATGCGCGACTTCGATCACATCGCCGTCTGGGATCGCTTCCATCTGCTCATGATCGAGCAACCGCTCTGGTCCGATGACTTCTACTTCCATAGCATGCTGCAGAAGCGCATCGAGACTTCCATCTGCCTGGACGAATCCATCCGCAATCGCCGCGATGCTCTGGCTGCGATCGATGTCGGCTCGTGTCGCGTCCTCAACATCAAAGTCGGCCGCGTCGGCGGCTTCTCTGAAGCGATCGCCATCCACAACGTCGCTGCAGAGCGCGGCATCCCGGTGTGGTGCGGCGGCATGCTTGAAAGCGGCATCGGGCGTGCCCACAACATCGCCCTCGCGTCTCTGCCGAACTTCTCTCTCCCAGGAGACATCTCGGCGTCCAGCCGGTACTTCACCGAAGATGTTATCCATCCCGCAGTCACGGTCAGCCGCTTGGGTGAGATCACCGTTCCATCTGCTCCAGGGTGCGGCTTCCTCGTCGACGGCGACCGCATCGACGCACTCACCGTACGTCAGGTGGCTCTGCATTCACACACAGGCGTGACCGCTTAGAACGAGCGCGGTTCAGTGCTGGGGCAGAGGCGTAGCCAACAGCATCCGGATCGCGTCCGCGCTGCTCATGGGTCCGGGAAGCACTCGAAATCCAGAGGCGTCGACCACCGTATGCACGTCGAGGGTACGCACCATGAGCGCCCGCACTTTGGCCTCCTCCGTAAAGTGCGTGAAGATCCACCGATCGCCTCCCACCTCGGTCTGCTCCAGCACCACCCGACCACCAGGGTAGATGTGCGCTATCATCCCCCATCCAAAGTTCACACCTTGAAAAACCTCGCCCTCCATGCGCAGCAACTCATGGCTTTTCGCGTCGATCCACATCCTTCCTTCCAGTCCGGTTAGTGCCTCTGCCGTCGTGCTCGGAGGCTTCCACTCCGGGTTCGGCTTATAGTCCAGCACAATCTGTTTTCTCGCAGAGGCGCCATTCCACTGCGGCTGCCCGGCAGCGTAGGTGTAAATCATCGCGTCCGGCATCAACCGGATCATCTCAACCGCCAGCTTCTTGCCTTGAGCATCGTTCCTGAGGTGCTTTGCAAACTCTGCCGGCGAAGCTAACTCTCCCTCCAGACGTTCCCGCTCATTCGCATCCTGCTCTGGCGACAGAGGTCGGCCATCCCGCAAGATCTGCCGCGCTACTGTGCCGTCCCTGGTCTCAATCACATCGCGGACCGTGTCGCCCTTTGCATCCACGATATGCATGGTGTACCTGAGGTAAGAACCTTCGTGCTGGATGGCGCGAATTTCGTTCGCGGCAACGTCGGTAATCCAGGCGCGCGGCGGTCCATTTGCTTCTTCTCCCGCCGGTTCCGATCTCCCCGTGCTGGCCTGAGCATGGGATGCTAGCAGGAGCAGCCCCCCTGCAAGACATGCCACCCCAAGCTGGGGAGGACGCCACCTCCTCATAGGCAAACGTAACCTGTCACGTAACCTCCTAAACTGTGCCATCGCTCTCATTCTGCTGTTGTTGTTATCGCATCGTGCAGGCCAACTCCGGGTAGACGATTGGTAAGACGCGCGAGCGCCCTTTCTCGTCGCAGTTTGCCTCGCAGCAACAACCTTGCGTATAGTTCGGGCAAGAGCAGTCCCTCATCTGTTCTATCGACAATAGCTAAAATCAGGAGCAAGCGTCTTTTATGAAGCCATCCGAAGGAGCGACCGTCATCGGTCAGTCGATCATCATTCATGGAGAACTGTCCGGTAGCGAAGATCTTTTTCTCGACGGAACCATCGATGGAACTCTCCGATTTCCCGGAAACCGCCTCACCGTTGGTCCAAACGCCCGCGTTCTTGCCGAAATTCATGCACAGGAAATCATCATCTTCGGACATGTCACCGGCAACGTGTATGCGTCGGGTCGCGTCGACCTGCGTCAATCTGCAAGTCTGATCGGCGACATCTCTGCTTCCCGCCTGTCCATCGAAGAGAACGCTACGATTCGCGGACGCGCCGACCTCACCGGAGATGCCGTTCCTCTGTCCAGCAACTCGACCGGAGTCGAGGCGCAGGTGACTCCTTCAACGACCGCATCGCTGGCATAGACGTTCGCTGAGGAGAAATTGGCGGTCATGCGCAGCCTATTCGGTAGCAAGGAGAAAAGCGGCTCAGAGCGCGGAGCAGAGCGCGTACCTCGCTACTCCAGTGGATGGAAGGAACTCCTGAAGCACCTAGGCTCCGAGGAATCCCTGCGCATTCTCGATATCGGTCCAACTTCTTCGACCAATATAAATTTCATCACCGGCCTAGGTCACAGCATCTACATGGCGAACCTGGTGGACGAGGCTTCTAAGCCTGAGTGGGTCACCACAGAGCCGGGCGGAGCGCCCACCTTTGATGTCAGCCGCTTCCTGGCCGCAAACCTGAATTTCTCCGGTCGCATGTTCGACGTCGTGATCTTCTGGGATACCGCCGATTATCTGCCCGCTCCGCTCCTGGCACCGCTTTTCGAGCGGTTGTACGAGGTTATGCAACCCGGTGGACACCTGCTCGCGTTCTTTCATGCCAAACCATCAGGGTCGGCAACTCCTGTCGATCGCGGCTTCGTGCGGTACCACCTCACCGCCAGCGACTTGATCGAAATGCAACCAGCAGGAAAGTTCCCACTAGTGAACACTTACAACAATCGCCAGATTGAAACCCTGCTCAAACGCTTCCGTACCTTTCGCTTCTTCCTCGCAAAAGATAACTTGCGCGAGGTAATCGCCACACGGTAGCCCAGCACAGACCATTAGGCGTGGACTCTTTAAGCTCCCGCGCATTTAAGTCTTCTGTGCGGTCTTTCTACGCTCCGCCCAACGCCGCTTCATTGCTTCGGCAATGCGTTTCCGGCCTTCTGGGCTCAGCTTCCGCGTCTTTAGAGGAACTGTGCCTGCTGTGGAGTCCGCGGCTTTCCCATTCTTACTTCCCTTCGGCCGACCCCGTGCTACGTGCTTTACCTCATCGTTGCCGGCGAGCAACTCACGAGCCTGCTGCAGCTTTCGTATCTGGCTGTCAATTTCCGCGAGAATGCGAGTGACTTCCAATTGTTTATCTCCCTATTTCCTAATCACAAGTGTTCTGATGCACTTCTACTGATAGTTAGAGCGTCTGATACCCACATAACCATACAGAGTTTTGCCCGCTCTTGCAAAAAGCTCTTGATCGGGTAAATGCGATAGTAACTATGCTTAGTGATTCCCTGAGTGCACAAACAATACCGCAGGCGCCTCAACCCGCTGCAGTTACAGCGGCTCCTCTGGTGCACATATATCTCGATCCTGCAGCTAGGCATTCTTTATCTACAGATCGAAATGCTAAGCTTAACCGAAGATGCGTCTCATTCCTGCGCGGCTTTGGGCCTTCGCAATTCTCTCCGGCCTACTGCAGCTTCTGCCCTTTCCTCTTGCTGGTCACGTTCCCATCTGGCGAACCGAGTTCTGCTGGTTCGCTCTCGCACCTCTCCTCTTTGCTCTCCTATCTCCGAAGCGTGACGGAGCTCCGCTCAGCGTGGGGCAGGGTGCCGCTTTAGGCTATCTCTGCGGCTTCGTCTGGTATCTCGGAAACTGTTACTGGATCTACCAGACAATGTACCTCTACGGCGCATTGCCGCGTCCTGTCGCAGCCGGGATCCTTGTCTTATTTTGCCTTTACCTCGGTCTGTATCACGCGCTCTTCGCGAGCTTGGTCGTGCTTGTCAAACACTCTCGACTAGGTCGGCAGGGAACTCTCCTGCTCGCGCCCTTTCTTTGGGTGGCGGTCGAGTTAGCCCGGGCCCGGATCACCGGTCTGCCCTGGGACCTTCTCGGCATTGCACAAGTCGACAACCCTCTACTTACGCGGCTCGCTCCGTTTACCGGCGCCTATGGGCTCTCGTTTGTTGTCGCCGCGGTGAATAGTCTCTGGCTTCTGGGTATAAGTGGACCAAAGCGGCATCCCGTGCGTGCGTCACTTACTGTGGCTGTCGTCGCCATCGTAGCCGTAATGTCATTTATCACTCTCCACGTCAGACCGCACGCCGAACAATCAGAGCCTCACGAACCGGCGGCCACCGCCATCCTGCTTCAGCAGGACCTGGAAGTAGGAGCAGCAAACACCGGCCCTCAGGAAAGTGTGCAACAGCTTCTGAGAGATTTCTCACGTCAAAGCCTCCATCCGTCTAACTCGATCTTGCGAGGTATCCCAGAGCTTCATGGCACCTCTGAGGTTATCCTTGAATCCCCTACCGGCCCTGGCCCGGCCAACCTCATCGTCTGGCCCGAGTCACCCGCGCCCTTCGAAGAACAGGACCCCGTCTTCCAACAGGCGCTAAGCTCTCTGGCAAAAGAAGCCGCAACTCCTATCATCGTCGGCAACACTGCCTTCGAACCCTCGTCAGACGCTAACATCCCAACGCGCAACGCTCCCAAAAATCGTGCCTCCTTCATTACAGCCGACGGCACCTTCGCCGGGCATTACGACAAAATGCATCTAGTTCCTTTCGGCGAATACACCCCCTTCAAACGTCTATTCTTCTTTGCCGGAAGCCTTCTACAAGAAGTCGGGATCTTTGAGCCGGGGCAAACACGATCTACCTTCTATACCGGTGAACACCGCATAGGTGTCTTTATCTGTTACGAATCCATCTTCGCCGATGAAATTCGGCAGCTCTCCCGAGACGGCGCAGAGGTCTTAGTCAACATCTCCAACGATGGCTGGTATGGCAACACCAGCGCTCCCTGGCAGCACCTCAACATGGTCCGCATGCGCGCTATCGAGAATCACCGCTGGATACTCCGTTCCACCAACACCGGAGTTACCGCCGCAATCGATCCCTCCGGTCAGGTCGTTGCTTCTGTTCCGCGCCACATCCGCACCGCCCTCCCCGTTCGCTTCAACTACGAGCACGATGTCACCTTCTATGCCCAGCATGGGGATCTCTTCGCATACACCTGCGCTCTCGTCACTACCCTGGCCGTGCTGCTCAGCATGGTCGATCTCCAAGAAAATAGCACCCACACCCATCGTTGGCGGTCCAGACCTCTCCCCAGCAATGCTCTAAACTAGACAGATGTTGACCGACCTTGAATACACCTACTCCCCGGTTCGCGACAAGGTTCGCGATCTGCGGGAGTATCTTTGACGCACCCCGCCTCCATCGCGAACTAGCCGCCATCGAAACCAGGATCGCCGACCCTACCGTCTGGGCCGATGCCTCCCGTTCCCAGCCACTCATGCGTGAGCGCAAACGTCTCGAGACGCTGCTCGCCGACGACGCCGAACTCGCTCGACGGTCCGACGATATCGACGCCTACTTCGAGTTGGCCCGCGAAGGCGAAGCTGTCGAATCAGACCTGACCCGCGAGATCCCGGCGCTCGTCAGCTTCGCCGAAAAGCTCGAATCCAAGACCATGCTCTCCGGCGAGACCGACCCACTCAACGCCATCGTCGTCGTCCACCCCGGCGCGGGCGGCACCGAATCGCAGGACTGGGCGGAGATGCTCATGCGCATGTACCTCCGCTGGGCGGAGCGCGAGGGCTTCAAGGTCGATCTCAACGAGATCCAGGACGGGGACGAGGCGGGCATCAAATCCGCCACCTTCACCATCTCTGGCGATTTCGCCTTTGGCCTCCTCTCCGGCGAGACCGGAGTCCATCGCCTGGTTCGCATCTCGCCCTTCGACCAAGCCAAGCGCCGCCATACCTCTTTCGCCAGCGTCTTCGTCTCCCCCGAGATCGATGACACGATCGTTATCGACATCAAGCCCGACGATCTGCGCATCGACACCTACCGCTCCGGAGGCAAGGGTGGACAGCACGTCAACACCACCGACTCCGCCGTTCGCATTACTCACCTTCCAACCGGCCTCGTCGCCGGCTGCCAGAACGAGCGCTCCCAGCACAAAAACAAAGATCGCGCCATGAAGCTGCTCCGTTCGCGCCTCTACGAGTACGAGCTCGACAAAAAGAAAGCAATCACCAAGAAGCTCGAAGACTCCAAGCTGGACATCGGCTTCGGCTCCCAGATCCGCTCCTATGTCCTCCAGCCGTATCGCATGGCCAAAGATGTTCGGACGCGCGTCGAAGTAGGCGACGTAGACCGCGTCCTCGACGGCGATCTAGCTCCCTTCATCCGAGGCTATCTTCGCGCGCGCCGCGAAGGCAATCTCGTCTCCTCCGCTGAACCCGACGAGCTCTGAAACGACTGACCTGTTTCTACATTTAGAGAAGCAAAACCGTATGCCTCACACCAACCCGGGGAAATAGTCCTCCTTCGTCGTCCGCTTGACGTCTGGCACTGATCCCGACCCAGAAAGGACCACATGAACGAGCCCGAAGTCATCCGCTCCATGCTCGGTTATCCCCTAATCACCCCCCGCACGATCGCCGTCATCGGACTCTCCGATCGCCCAGACCGCCCCAGCCACTACGTCTCTGCCTACATGCAGCAGCATGGCTACAAGATCCTCCCCGTAAACCCATCCCTCGATCAGGTCCTCGGCGTGCCGGCGTACCCCTCGATCTCCGCCCTTCCGTTCAAGCCGGACTTCGTCAACGTCTTCCGCTCCGCAGGCTTTCTCCCAACCATCGTCCACGAGATGCTCGAACTCGGCCTCACCGACCTATGGGTGCAGCAGGGAATCGTAAACCACGAAGCGGCTCGCCGCGCGCAAGCCGGCAGCATCCGGGTCGTCATGGACCGCTGCGTTATGGTCGAACATCGCCAGGCCACCTCTAGATAATTCACCCGGGTGTACACCCTACACGGCGGCCTACAATCAATTCAGATGACCCGCCGTTTCCTGAAGCTTCTCCTCGCCCTCAGCTGCGTACTCCCTCTCCAACCGTACGCCTACGCTCAAGTTCAGGCGGTTGGCGACGGCGGCCCCGGTCCGGTCAAAGCCCAGCATCTCACTGCGGAACTCACTTCGCTCGCGCCCTCAATCGCGCCGGGCGGAACCCTCGACGTCGGCCTCGTTCTTACGCTCGAAGACAAGTGGCACGTCTACTGGATCAACGCCGGAGACGCTGGCGAACCGCCTCGCATCACCTGGACGCTGCCGCGCGGCATCACCGCCGGCCCCATGCAATTCCCGATCCCGACACGCCTTCCCAACGGTCCCCTGATGGACTTCGGCTACGAAAACTCAGTCGCTTTTCCCGTCGAGCTCACCGCCGCGAAGACCCTGACATTAGGCAAAGTTCACCTGGATGCTCAGGTCTCCTACCTCGTCTGCGCTTCGGTCTGCGTCCCTGGCAAAGTCCATCTCGGCCTCGATCTAAACGTCGATCCACATGCTCCACAGAACCCTGAACACGTCGGTGCGTTAGGTCAGGCCCTCGACCAGCTTCCCACCGACCTCGAACCACGCATGCACCTCACCGTAAACGGCGGCAAGCATGAATTCGTCCTGACCCTCCACACCGGTGACGAAGAGACCGACGCCGAGTTCTACCCCTTCGACCAGGATCAGATCGTCAACGCCGGCGACCAGACCTCGGAACCCATTCCCGGCGGCATTCGCCTCCGTGTGCCCCGCGATCCGGATCTCAAGACGCTGCCCAAAGAACTCCACGGCCTGATCCGACTCTCGGACTCGCAAGCCTACGACGTCACGGCGCCCGTAATCCCCGGCGATGTGCCATCCTCAAACACCAACGCCCAGCCATCCACTGCCACCAGCCTTACCGCCGCCACCGCAATCGGCCTCGCTCTCCTGGGTGGCATCCTCCTCAACCTGATGCCGTGCGTCTTCCCGGTGCTCTTCCTCAAGGGCCTCGCGCTCGTTCAATCGTCGTCGGGGGAACGCGCCCGTCTGCGCGCGCATGGCCTCGTCTACACACTCGGCATCCTCGTCTCCTTCTGGATCATCGTCGCCGTCCTCCTCACCCTCCGTTCCACCTCCAACCAGATCGGCTGGGGATTCCAGCTTCAATCTCCGACCTTCCTCGCCGTCCTCGCCCTCGGTCTCTTCTTCTTCTCCCTTTCGCTCGCCGGCCAGTTCGACCTCGGCCTCTCAATCACCAACGCCGGCGACAGCCTCACCCGAAAACAGGGCTACACCGGCTCGTTCTTTACCGGAGTTCTCGCCACCGTCGTGGCCACCCCCTGCACCGCCCCTCTGATGGGCGCCGCCATCGGCTTTGCCCTCGCCCAGCCCGCCGCGATCACCTTCGCCGTCTTCACCGCGCTCGGTCTCGGCCTCGCTATTCCATACCTCCTCCTCAGCTTCCAGCCCGCCTGGACGCGCCTCCTTCCTCGCCCCGGCGCTTGGATGGAGACCCTCAAGCAGGTCACGGCAGTTCCACTCTTCCTCACCGTCATCTGGCTCACCTGGGTCTACGGCCGCCTCTTCCTCGCATCCGCCACGGCCGCCGATGCCACCGCAATCACCGCTGCCAACCCCGGCACGGCAATCGATCACGTCGCCAAGCTCATGCTCGGCTTTCTTCTCGTCGCTGTCGCCGGCTGGGTCCTAGCCAAGTGGCCCGCCCGCTCCGGCTCAACCCTCGCCGCCATCCTGCTCGGCGCATCCGCCCTCGGCATCACGATCTATCAGCCCACAGACACAAAGCTCGCCTGGCAACCCTTCTCCGAGAAGACCCTCATTACAGCCCGCGCCGCCGGCCACCCCGTCTTCATCGACTTCACCGCTGCCTGGTGCCTCTCCTGCCAGGTCAACGAGCGCCTCGTCCTTCGCTCCGCCGAAGTCCAGCGCCAGTTCGCCGCCGGCCAAGTCACCCTGCTCAAAGCCGACTGGACTCAGTACGACCCCGCCATCACGCAACAGCTCGCGGCAGTCGGCCGGTCCGGCGTCCCCACGTACGTTCTCTACCCAGCCCGTGCCAGCAGCAAAGCCGACGTACTTCCCGAACTCCTCACCAAGCCCATCGTGCTTGAAGCTCTTCACCGCGATCTAAAGTAGGCCGGCATCTACACCTTGAACCCCGCCTTCGCCGCACCCTCCTCCACCTGCTCCCGAGACATCGTCGCAATCGGCTGGGAGATCGACCAGCTATGCCCAAACGGATCGTTGAGCTGACCCCACCGGTCGCCCCAGAACTGGTCCTTCAATGGCATTCCGACCTTCGCTCCCGCCGCCACCGCGCGCTCCCAGTCGGCATCCACATCCGTGCTGATCAGGCACAGCATCACGCTCGTTCCACCCATCGCCTCGGGCGTGTTCGGCTTCTTGTTCATCTCCTGGGCAAAGTCGTCGGCCAGCATAAACAGGTTTCCGTTGACGCTCATCTGCGCATTCATGATCTTGGTCGACCCTGGCATATGGTGCCGCGACTGCTCCTCGGCGCCAAACGCCTTCTTGTAGAACTCGATCGCAGCAGCCCCGTCGGAGACTGTCAGGTAGGGAATCAGCGCAGGTTTTGGTGTCATCGGAAGACCTCGTAGATGTGGATAGGGACGCACCCGCAAACTACCACGCATCTACTCATGATTGCCATCATTATTTCGTGACTTGATGCGCGCAATCTCCTCCATTCGTGCCTTCAATCCGCGCTCCCGGCCCTCCTCGGTCGGCAGGTAATATCGTCGTCCCGCCAGGGAAGCCGGCAGACACTCCATATCCGCCACCCTACCCTCCACATCATGCGCATACTTGTACTCCTTGCCGTAGTTCAAGCTCTTCATCAGCTTCGTCGGTGCATTCCGCAGATGCAGTGGCACAGGCTCCGCTGCGGTGCGCTCAATGTCCGCCTGCACCGCTCCCTACGCCTTGTAGACTGCATTCGACTTCGGCGCCAGCGCCAGATACACCACAGCCTGAGCCAACGCCAGGTCACCCTCCGGCTGACCTAAAAAGTGCATCGCATCCCGAGCGCTCAGGCACAGATTCAGCGCCTCCGGAGCCGCCAGACCGATGTCTTCGACCGCCATCCGGACCACGCGCCGCGCCACATACATCGGGTCCTCGCCCGCCTCTAACATCCGTCCCAGCCAGTAGAGCGCCGCGTCCGCGTCCGAGTTCCGCACGCTCTTGTGCAGCGCCGAGATCACGTCATAGTGCTGCTCGCCCCGCTTGTCATACAACAGCACCCGCCGCTGCAGAGCCTCGGCAGCTACCTCCTCCGTGATCCGCGGACTCTCATCCGCTCGATCCACAACCAGCTTCGCCGCCACTTCCAATGCATTCAACGCATTTCGTGCATCGCCGCTCGCAAACGCAGCGATCGTCGCCAGCGCCACCGGATCCGCCGATACCCCCGTCTCCCCCAGCCCGCGCTCACGGTCCCCGAGCGCCCGCTCCAGCAAACCCACCACCTCCGGCTCCGTCAACGCCACCAGCGTGTACACGCGACACCGCGACAACAGCGCCGCATTCATCTCAAACGAAGGATTCTCGGTCGTCGCCCCGATCAGACGGATCGTCCCCCGTTCCACATACGGCAGAAACGCGTCCTGCTGCGCCTTGTTGAAGCGATGAATCTCATCCACAAACAGGATCGTTCGCGACCCGAACTGCGCCGCCTTCTCCGCCTCCACCATTACTTGCTTGATCTCCTTGATCCCGCTCATAACGGCGGAAAACTCGATAAAACTCGCCTCCGTCACACGTGCGATGATCTTCGCCAAAGTCGTCTTTCCTACCCCCGGCGGCCCCCAAAAAATCATGCTCCCCGCATCATCCCGTTCGATCGCCAGCCAGAGCGGCTTGCCCTCTCCCAGAAGTTGTCCCTGCCCGACAAACTCGGCCATCGTCCGCGGACGCATCCGCTCCGCCAACGGCGCCCGTCGCTCCGGCCCTCTAGAACCCACCACCGGCGCAACATCGAACAGACTCAATCGCGCACCCCCACCCGCAGCCGTTGCCGCATCGCCTCATACAGCATCACAGACCCTGCCACACCGGCATTCAAACTCTCCACCGTGCCCACACACGGCACCGTCACGCGCTCATCGGCAACGGCCAACCACTCCTCACCCAGCCCCGCACCCTCGTTGCCCACCAGAATCGCTACACCTCCCGTCATGTCCACCTGGCCGATCTCCGTCACGACCTCCGACCCAACTCCCTCCCCAACCGCCGCCAACACGCGTACGCGCCGCTCTTTCAACGCGCCGACTGCATCCATGCCGGCCGCCACAACCGGCACCCGAAACACGCTTCCCACACTCGCCCTAACCGCCTTCCCATTCCACGCGCTCACGGTCCCCGGCGTCGTTACCATTCCACTCGCACCAAACGCCTCGGCCGACCGCAGGAGCGTTCCAAGATTGCCCGGATCCTGCAGTCTCACCGCCACGACGATCAGAGGCACCCCTGTCAACACCCGCTCCATCTCCCATACCGGAGGCACCACGAGCGCCGCGACTCCCTGCGGCGTACGCGTCTCCATCACACCCGCAAAGACCTCTTCCGACAAGCGCAACACCTCCACACCGCGCGGCACAAACTCCGGTGTCGCCCACCCCTCTCGAACAAACACTGTCTTCAAGACAATTCCGCTGCGCACGGCCTCCTCAAGCAGGTGCTCGCCTTCAATCCCGACCAAACCGCCGCTTAGGCGCCCCAGCCCTGCGAACGCCCCACGAAGCTGCTTTACCCGCGCATTTGCCCGGCTCCGCACGATATCTGGCGTCGAAACCTGAGTCTTTTCCGGCATCGCCCAATCCTACGCCGGGCGGATTCGACCCGCACACCCCGGCTCAATTCCGAGACCCGGAGACCCGCCGTGCTACCCTGCAATTTCATAGTGCGGGTGCTTCGCCCGCGCATCTCACGCCGCCTCCAGGAGCTCCCAACGTTGCAGGCTGAAACTCTTCGCATTCACCCCGACGAGCCCGAAACCAATCTCGTCGACCACGTCGTCCGCGCGCTTAGCGCCGGACAGGTCGTCGCGCTTCCCACCGACACCTTCTACGGCCTCGCTGTCGACCCTGTAAACCTCCGTGCAGTCGATCGGATCTACGAACTCAAAACCCGCGCCCGCAACAAGCCCCTCTCTCTCCTGCTCGCCGAAACCTCCCAAGCCTACGAGCTCTCCCCTACGCTCGACGGAGCCTTCGACCGCCTCGCCGAACGCTTCTGGCCCGGCCCCCTCACCATCATCGTTCGCGCCGGCGCCAAGCTCCCCCTTCGCGTCACCGCCAACACAGGCAACGTCGCCATCCGCGTTCCCGAAGCCACCATCGCCCGCGCCGTCGTCACACGCCTCGGTCTCCCCATCACCGCTACCTCCGCCAACCTCGCCGGCCTCCCCGAGTGCACCTACGCTAACTGCGTCCGTGACCAGCTCGGCTCCTCCATCCCACTCATCGTCGACGGCGGTCCCACCGCCCGCTCCGTCCCAACCACCATCGTCGACCTCTCCGCCGGCGGCAGCGACTGGCTCATCCTCCGCGAAGGAGCCATCCCGACTCACGAGATCGCCCTCGCCCTTCAGCTCTGAGTGTCGATCTTCTGTCTTCACAAACCGTCCCGCACCTCCGCCCAGCACGCCCGGCTTCCAAACGGCGTTCCCCCATCGCGCTAAACTCTACTTTTCTCTCGATTAGAAACCTGTACGAGCATGTCTGCGGCCCCCAAATCCCGGAGCCCGAAGCGAAGTCCCTCCCAGAGAAATCGAGGCCCGCTTCGCACCCTCCTCACGCTCCTGTTTGCCGCCGCCCTGCTTTGGTCCGCCTACGTCTACCTTCAGATTGCCTCCGTTGCGCGCCAGGACGAAGCTGCCCCCGCCGACGCTATCGCCGTCTTCGGTGCGGCTGAGTACGCCGGTCGGCCCTCCCCCGTCTTCCACGCCCGCCTCGATCACGCTATCGCTCTCTATCGCCGCGGCATCGCTCCCGTCGTCATCACGCTGGGCGGCGGGTCCGATCGCGACCTCGGACTGACAGAGGGAGGCGTCGGCCGGGACTACCTCCTTGCCCGCGGCATCCCACTCACAGACATCCTCGCCGAGACGCGGTCCACAGACACGGAAGAACAAGTGCACCGCCTCGCCGCCATCGCTCGCGACCACGGCATGCACCGCGTCGTCGTCGTCTCCGACGGAACCCACCTCTTCCGCATCCGCGAACTCTGTCGTGCAGCCGGCCTCACAGTCTACACGTCCCCCAGACCCGCCCTCGGCCGCATCTCAAACCTCGATCTCTTCTCGCGCTACGCTCACGAGATCCTCTCCTACACCTCGCTCAAACTCGGCCTCGAAGGCTCCGCCCTGGAGCAGTGGATCGAAGGCCGGCCCGATTCATAGCAACCTAACGATCCGATCGTGTCGTATACCGCGAGTCCCTAGGGCCCCGGGACTCGATCTCTCCCATCGGTCCCGCCCCCGGAGCAAATACCCTACCCTGATTTACAATCAGGCCTTGAGCCGAGTCAACGTTTCGATCGCCGCGGGAGCAGTTTTGTATCGAGCAAGCGCAACACCGGAAGACAGCAACATAAGAGAGCGAAGCCCAAAACCCTGCAGTCTTAGAAGTTCGGCCGTGGGACAGAGACGAGAGGCAGAACCCCAGGTCTCGTCGCAGATGCCTACACCGCTTCGATCGACCCTCATGCTGCTTCTCGCCACCGCCATGGCCGTGCTCGCCGCCGGCTGCGGAGCCAGCTACCGTCCGGTCGTCACCGCCATCAATCCCGTTGGACCGGCAGCCCAGCCCACAAAGTACGCCGTCGCCGTCTCCCAACCCAGCCCCACCGCGAATGGCCTAATCACGATCGTCGACTTCTCCGGAGACACGATCCTCGTCAACGCCAACCTGGGCGTAGCTCCGTACTACCTCGCTGTCGCGGCCGGTGGGGGAGACGGCTACACCCTGAACGGGGACGGTACCTTCAACCACTTCAGCATCGCGACCACCCTGCAGACGTACCAGGTTCAAACCACCACTCTGCTCCCCGGCACCCCGGCAAGCAATCGCCCAAGCAGCATCTTCCCCCAGGCAAGTTACATCTATGTCACCGAACCCGGCCGAAGCTCTGTCGGCCAGTTCGCGCTTACCACGCTGAGCCTGCGACAGGAGCTACCGATCCAGCCAGGAGCCAGCTCCAATTACATCGTCGGCACCAATGCCTCTTCCCGCGCCTACATCGTGAACAGCAGCACCTCCGGCGGCAACGGACAGGTCACACCGCTCGAAACAGGTACAGGCACCCTCGATACACCCATCCCCGTCGGCGTCAACCCTGTCTACGGAGTCATGACCGCCGACACCCGCCGCGCCTTTATCCTGAACCAGGGCGACAACACGGTATCGGTCCTCAACTCGCAGGCCAACACCCTGGACAGCTCCACGCTTGTGCCTCGTGGTGTCATTCCGGTTGGCATCTCGCCGGTCTGGGCGGACTTCGCCCCCAGCCGCACCGAGCTCGTCGTCGCCAACGCCGGCAACGGCACAACGAGAGGTTCGGTCAGCATCATCAGCATTCCACTCTGCTCCTCCTACGCTCTGCCGAGCAATCCGAACTGCGACCCCAACAACCCCGTCGACGCCTATAACCCGACCGATGGCTCCGGCTTCGGGCAGATCCTCGCCAACGTTCCTGTCGGCGTCAATCCGCAGGTCGTCTCCGTGCTCCAGGACGGCACGCGTGCCTACGTCGCGAACTCCGGAGACACGGTCCCCTGCGCCCCCGCCCTGGCCGCGCTCTCCCCCGCCATCCCCATCACGCACGGTTGCGGCACTGTGTCGGTCGTCGATCTCACCACCAACACGGTAACCGCTACGATCCCGGTCGCCGGTCATCCCAACTTCGTGGTCACAACGCAAGGCACGCCCACCGGCAAGGTCTATGTCACCTCCGCCGAAACCAGCCTGATGACCATCATCCGAACGGACCTCGATCAAGCCTCCACCTACGTCGACCTCCAAGGCGCGGGCGTGCAGGTTCGAGTAACGGCACCCTAGGGCGCCCTACCTTCTGCCCGCCCTTGCATTCGCCTCTCTAGTTGTCATTCCCGAAGGGAATCTGCTTCTGCCCTTGCAGTTGCTTGTGCCTTTCCCTTGCCCGTCTAAATCTGACCCAGCCCCGCTGACAGTCGAAGATCCGCCCTAACTTCCTGCCATCACGATCGGCATGGTCGGTGTCGGCGATCCGCCTTCATTCTCCACCGTGATACCGAACGCCTTCGCCGGTACGCCCTTCGGCAGTGGCGGCAACACGACCGTTGCGAACCCATGCTCATCCGGACGGAACAGGCCCGCCGCCACCGGAGCTCGACCGTCGGCCGGAATAATCCACAGCTCGTACGTCTTCTCAGGCGGTAGCGGCTCCATGTTGCTCGCCGTGAAGAACAGGGTTCCCGTCCGCGCGGCGTAGGTGGCCTTGCCCTCCGGAATCGGTGTCGTGTGCGGCTTTGTGATCGATACCCGGACCGCCGTGGGATCGTTCATCAGATCAAGCACCTCACGCGCCGACGCTGCTTCGACCGAGAGGCGCGCCACCTGCCCGCGATCCGCAAGGACCGTCTGCCGCAGGGCGTCGCGTTGCTGAAACAGGTTTACCGTCGCAACGGCCAGACCAGCAGCAACCGCCCATCCGATCCATGGGAGCACCCGCCCCATCCCACCGCCGCGCACCGGCTCCTCCTCCTCGTCGATCCGTCGGACAGGTCGCAGATCGTCGTCTGCTCCCACCGCACCGATCGGCTCGGCTGAACGCACACCCGAGCTCGCGACCCCATACTCCTGCGACCGATTGATCGCCTGAACCTTCTTCTCACGAGCGATCTGCTTGATCAGCCGTTCCCGCGCCAGCGCCGGCGGTGAATGCATCTCCGAGCTCAACGCATACACCGCCAGATCGCCCTGAACCTCGCCCAGCTCGCGACGGAGCTCCGCGGACCGCTCAAGCCGCGACCGCAGCGAGGCCGCCTCTTCTTCCGAGAGAAGCTGCATGGCATACAGGGCAAGATCGTCCTTGTCGTAATCGAAGTTGTCGCTCATGCCTTGAATGCCTTTCTCAGCGTCAACAAGGCGCTGCGGATGCGTGTCTTTACCGTGCCTAATGGCTCGCCCGTCATCTCCGAAATCTCGGAGTGCGTGAGACCGTCGAAGAAGGCCATCTCAAGCGTCTTTCGCTGCTCGGTCGGCAGCCCGTGTATCACTACCCGGGCCTTCTCCATCATTCCGTTCCGCTCCGCCTCAACCGCCAGGTTGTAGTTCGAGGGCAGAACCATCTCATCCACCGAGTCGGTGGGTCGGCGGCGCCGAAGTGTATCGATCGAACGATTCCGGCTCACCACCGCCAGCCAGCCGCCAAGGCTGCCTCGCGTGGAGATGAAACCGTTCGGATTGCGCCAGACCTGCATGAAGATCTCCTGCAACACGTCTTCGGCAGAGGCAGGGTCCCGCAAAACACGGAGCGCGACGGAGTACACGACTCTCGAGTACCGGTCGAACAGCGTGCTCATCGCCTGTTCGTCGCCGTGCTGCACTTGCAGCAACAGCGCCGCATCGTCCATCGACGATAGCGACTGCGCGTTCCCTTCTCTGTCTCTGTACATGCCAACGCACCCGGATCTAGAGCAGATTTACATCAAACTGCAAGTGACTCGCACGAAAGTAATACCACGAAAGTACAAGGGCTCCGCACTTAGGGCAACCCTAAGGACGAAATCTGTCCCGGGTAACCGGCGACCGAGCCGAGATCAACAGACACACTCTACAGGAAATCGCGGACAGTGTGCCTGCCGCGCTTGTTTCGGTCCGGTAGTCTTCGGTGAGAGCAGTCTGCCAGACCTTATGCCAAAATCCAAAAGCAAGCTGCGGCTCGACAAGCTTCTGGTCGACCGGGGGGACGCCCTTTCGCGCGAACGAGCGCAGGCACTGATCCTCGCCGGGCGCGTTCTGGTGGGGGAGCAGAAGGTTGAGAAGCCCGGCACCCCGGTCGAGGAGGATGCCGTCATCCGTGTGCTCGGAGCGGATCTCCGTTACGTCAGCCGGGGAGGTCTGAAGCTCGAGCACGCGCTCCGGCACTGGAGCATCGATGTGTCGGGCCGGGCCTGTGTCGACGTCGGCGCGTCCACCGGTGGCTTCACCGACTGCCTCCTGCAACATGGCGCGAGCTCCGTTCTGGCGGTCGACACGGGCTACGGGCAGATCGCCGAGAAGCTGCGGCAGGACGGTCGAGTCCGGCTCCTGGAGCGGACCAACGCCCGCCTGCTCGGGTCGGCGGAGCTGCTCCTGCCAGGTGCGCCGGCGCCGACATTTCTGGCGATGGATGTTTCGTTTATCTCGGCCACCCTGGTCCTGCCGGCGGTGCTCGGGGCGATGGTGGACCGGCCGGCTCAGACCTGGCGAGGGCGGTCTGTGATCCTGGTCAAGCCGCAGTTTGAGGCCGGTCGCGAGAACGTCGGCAAGGGCGGCATTGTGCGCGATCCGGAGGCGCACGCCTTCGCTGTCAGGCGGGTGAGGGGCGCCGTGGAGGAGTTGGGCGGGGCCGACATCAGCGTGATCGATTCGCCGATCCTGGGGATGGAGGGAAATCGGGAGTTCTTGCTCTCCGCGGACTTTGGAGACGGCTCGGTGTAACCCCCCTCACCGGCATCGTTTTTAGCGCAAAATACCAAATCCATTGCACTTAGGTCTGGATCTCCGATCTCCAGAGATCCAAAATCTCCGAAAACTGGTACGTGCTCCCGCTAAAATATCGGATCTAGAGAACTTAGCACTGAAATCCGGGCCTAGATCGTTCTGTTCCCGGATTTGTCTTAGCTTCTTAATTGTACGGATTTTGCCGAACAGGTGCGCCACACCTGGACAAATGAGGACGATCTCTCTCGGACCGCAGAACCTTGGGTTCAGGCGCTTCCGCGCTGCCGGTACACTAGGGTCCTGATGCTCCTTGCCGCCATCATCTCCAAGCCGCAGAAGCCCGAGCTAGCCGTCGTTCTCCCAGAGCTGATCGCCTGGCTGAAGCAGCACGAGTACGGCTGTGTTCTTGACCCGGACAGCGCGCTCTACGTGGGTGCGAGCGATCCGGTCCCTCGCGAAGGCCTCCCTGCGCGAGAGCCGAACCTGGTGATTGTGCTGGGCGGCGACGGAACTCTTTTGGCGGCGGCGCGAGCGTTTGCCCGAACGACAACGCCGATCCTTTCGGTCAACCTTGGGTCGCTCGGCTTTCTGACCGAGATCCCGATGTCCGACCTCTACGGGACGCTGGAGGCGTGGTGCGAGAACACGGCGTCGATCGATTGCCGCGAGATGATGGCGGCGGAGCTGAACCGCGACGGCGTGACCCTGCAGAGCTGGGACGCGGTGAACGACATCGTCGTGGCCAAGGGAACGATCGCGCGGATGGCCGACTTTCGGGTGGAGATCGACTCGCAGCTGGTGGCGACCTTTCGCGCGGACGGCGTGATCGTCTCGACGCCGACGGGATCGACGGCCTACACGCTCGCCGCCGGCGGACCGATCGTGATGCCGTCCGTGTCGGCGACGGTGGTGACACCGATCTGCCCGCACCTCCTGACGCTGCGGCCGATCGTTGTGCCCTCGCGCTCCACCGTCTCGGTCCACATCGTCGGCGTTCCGAACGAGACGTACCTGACGGTCGACGGGCAGGAGGCAGTGAGCGTCCAGGTAGGCGACCACATCCACTGCCGCAAGTCGGAGTTCAGCGTTCGGCTCTTGCGGCACCAGCCGAACGGGTTGTTTAGCGTGTTGCGGCAGAAGCTGAAGTGGGGCGAGCGCTAAGGGGGTCTGGAGGCCTGGTTTCGACGCATCTGTGTTGCTGACTATCGCAGTGCTGACGGAACGTCAGGATTGCGTCGTAGCATGGATCTTCCTTCGCGACTGGAACTCACCACACCATACGGCCTTCGCCGTTCCTGGCACCGCGCTTTCCACCGCATCCACTATGTTCTGAATGTGCGGCTGCACGATAGGCCAGTTGTTCGCCGTCATGCACAGAACGGCAAGCTTGCGCCCATTTATGGTCTGCTGTGAAGGTATATTCCGATCTCCCGACAGAAACACATCGAACCCCGCTTCCTCGGCCGCTGAAAGCAACAGACCGTTGCTCAACCGCTCCCAGCCGAGTTCCGCTGCCGTCCGGACCATGTACTTTGTCAGGTAGCGCCGCGTCGGGCGCGGCGTCGATTGATCGAACAGGACGCGCTCTAATGGGACGGCGCGTGTTCGTGTCTGCGAATGTGGGCGAAGATGGCCCGGATCGGCTCAACCGGCAGATCATAGTCAGCTGCCAGTTCCTCTGGCGTCTGGCCCAGATCGTAGCCGTTCTCGATTGTCTCGGCCGGCACCCGCGAGTCGCCCACGGTTGGCGCTCCGTGCACGTATTCAGCCCTTACCTTCACTTCCGGGCAGTCCTTCCAGTCCATTGGGACACCTCCCATCGAAAGAATACGCCTGGCTATCGCATCCTGTTTCGATCCATTTGCCGTCCGGTGTCGGGGACGGTGGTGACGCCGATCTGCCCCACCTCCTGACGCTGCGGCCGATCGTTGTGCCGTCGCGCTCCACCGTCTCGGTGCACATCGTCGGCGTTCCGAACGAAGTGGGGCGAGCGGTAGGGCGGCAGTTCGCCGTCACAAGTAGGTAGGGGAGGAAGGAATCAAGAACTCCTTGTGAATGCTCAGGTGAGTCATTGGTACACGGAGCTCATACCTGAATCGATCGACAATTGGTTGAGGTTCAGGATTGACGATCGTAATTTTAGGCAAGCTGACACGCTTTTGGAAAGCAGACCTGAACAGATCCTGAGATCTGAGATCCGTGTCGGGGAAGGAGTAGCCGATGAGGACGATTGACTCGGCCTGTGTAAGCGCCTCCTCCGCTTTGCTCCAAAGCTCCGGGTAAAGATTACCGAATCCGTTGTACTGCTTGTGTTGCACAGGTGGGATGATCAGGGGCATCGAGACAAGTCCGCTCTCGCCTGAAACGCGGTCGCCCAAATCCGGCCTCTGGAAGCCGACACTGATGAATACCTCGCCTTCGGGCGCTGCCTGACCCTTGTCGTCTGGGATGTTCGGAGGGTAGTACCCATAAGAAAATGGCTCGTAACCCAGGATGTAGCGTCCTTTATAGGTGTTGTAAGGGCCGTCACTGTGCTCATACACATGCACAGTATTTAGGGGAGCGGTCTGGGTCCTAGACGTGTTCCTTATATTTGCAGTATGACTGGTCAACCAGTTCGTGGAACCGTGTAGCTTCAGGAGGAGAGGATCTGAGGGGCGGGACAAGTCCGGTGTGATCCAGTGACCACGCAAGAGCTTCTTTGGCGTGAAGCCGTAACCACAATCGGTCGACCACCTCCCGGACTCCGAAAGCGCGCGATCCATGAGCGTATCCCAGTTGAATGTCAGAATACGATCGTCGTCCTGCAGGGCATGCGCGAGCCGTATATGCCAATCTGACAACGGTCCATTCTGGATCTCGTTGATGACACAAGCAAATAGAAAAATCAGCTGATCATAGGCACCACTAACGAACAGCAGATTTACTTCCTCACTACTAAAGTCCGGTCGCGCAGCGCGGTCTCGCAACTGAAGGAGTTCCTGTTCTATGCGGGTATGCAGAACCTCGATATCGAGGTTCGCGCTAAACATCTGCGTATAGTCGAGGTGAAGGTATTTCTTGCCGAAGCTAAGGATCTTTCCAATTAAGATGCGAGGATCAGCTGCAATCGGTAGGCTGTCGTAGATTTGAAAGAAATCTCGCGCCATGGGCATGCGCCTTCCAGTTTTGGAAGCCGCGTACGCCTTACTTGCACCCGCGCCTAAGACAATAACCCGCATCCTCACTCCTCGTTCAACCGCCCAGACGAGCACAGCAGTCGTGCTTCACTGTCTCTCAGTAGCAGCAAGCAGAACTCTAGAGGAAAACTGCTCGTCACATAGCCGGCGAGAGGATTGATTTGGTAATTACTTTCTCGGAAGCGAGCTCTCCCGCGCACCCTATTTGTTCTTACTAGATTGCGTTCCAGCCGTGGCGTGTTCGCTGGGCGTCAACTGTCCCATTCTCAAGAGCCGCTCGAAGGCGCTCCGCATCTCCACCGGCGTCGCCCACCAGACCGCCATGCCATGTTGCTTTAGCAATTCGCGTATCGCCGTGCTCGGCTGGGGTTGCACGCATAAAGGCACCAAGGCACTCGTGTCCCAGAAGGCAGGGCTCACCAGTCTCCCCGGCTATCGACGGAGATGTCGATAGCACGTTCTTTCGATACATTGCCGGCGGGAGAAAGAAAGAACTGATCCCAGTTGATCTCCTGTTCTGGCATCTTCATCGCTCCTGAGGCGACCAGCGGCTCTTCGTGATTCCAATCGATGCCGCGCCGAAAGGGCAAGAGCCGCGCCACGGCAACGCTCAGATCCCTGATGACGATCTCTTCGCCGTCTTTCACATACTGGAGAAAGCCGCTTAGGCCATCCTTAAGTTCGCCGACATTGACTGTTTTCACAATGCCAGATTACTCCTACATGGAGAAGTTACTTGATGACGATTCGTTGTTCGAGAACAGATCGACTAAGCTCTGGTAGGTAGTCGCCGCCCTTGCATCCCCCGTCGCCTGTCCAAAGCTTTGCAACATATTCACGAGATTGATGCTCTCGTTGTCAGAACGAGAGTACCCGAGCTGCCCTGCTGGCTGATAGCTCTTGTCGGACGCGTTCATATCCTGAAGGCCATCCCCGATCAGCAAGCGTTGTTGAGCAGTCGTTAGTTGACCGCTCATTGCCATCTGGTCGACCTGATCTCGGATATCCGCAATCGTGTGGCTTCCTTTCAAGGAACGAATCTGTGTTCCTGACGTGTAAACGTCACCGAGGATACTGGAGACATTTTGTATTGCACTCATCGCTTTAGGCTCCTCTTGCAACGTCGATACGACATCGATCATGCCGAAGGTACTCGGCATATGAGATTGCTCCTATACGACTTCTGTAGTAGCACGCGCTCGACCTGCTCAGGGTGACGTTATTTGCCGAAGCGCACCATCGGTCCGCCGACGGGGTGGCAGAAGACTTTGCCGTGGTTGAGGGCGATGCGGCGGCCTGCCATGCCGGCCATCTCGGGGTCGTGGGTGACCATGACGATGGTGTGGCCCTGGGCGTGGAGGTCGCGGAGGAGGTTGGCGACGATGGCCTGGTTGGCGGCGTCGAGGTTGCCGGTGGGTTCGTCGGCGAGGAGGACGGGGGGGTGGTTGATGAGGGCGCGGGCGATGCAGACGCGCTGCTGTTCGCCGCCGGAGAGCTCGCTGGGGACGTGGTTGAGGCGTGAGGCGAGGCCGACGCGGATGAGGGCGGCGCGGGCTTCGGACTCGTCGGTCATGGAGTGGAAGTATTGCGCCAGCATGACGTTTTCGAGCGCCGAGAGGTAGGGGATGAGGTGGAACTGCTGGAAGATGAAGCCGATCTTTTCGGAGCGGAAGCGGTCGAGCTCTTTGGGGGTGAATTTGGAGACGTCGACGCCGTCGATGCGGAGTTCGCCGGAGGTGGGGCGGTCGAGGCAGCCGAGGAGGTTGACGAGGGTGCTTTTGCCGGAGCCGGAGGGGCCGGTGATGGCGACCCACTCGCCGGCGACGATGGAGAAGGTGGCTTCGTCGAGGGCGCGGACGGTGCCGGCGCGGCCTTGGTACTCGCGGGTGACGCGGTCGAGCGCGAGGACGGCGCAGATGTCGCGGGTGGTGCGGCCGAGACGGTCGCCGCCGAGGCGCTCCCAGCTGAGTTCGGGGGGTGGTTGGGGTGTCTGGGCTGGCTGGGCTTCGGGCAGAGCTGGGGCCTGACGGAGTTTGGTGGCTTCGGGCATGAGCTTTAGATTCCTCTACTCGCCTTTAAGCAGCGCGGCGGGCTGGAGGGTGCGCAGGACGCGGGCTGGGAGCAGAGCGGCGCACGCGGCGATGAGGGCGTTGAGCAGAAGGACGGCAGGGAGGACGCTGAGGCGCGGGGCCGTGCCGGTGCTAAAGTTGACTTCGCTGATGAGGGCGGCGATGCCTGAGCCGACGATCCAACCGGCGACGACGCCGAGGAGGGCGAGCGAGAGGACTTCGAGGAGAAAGAGGCCGACGAGCTGCGCTTCGGAGCCGCCGAGGGCTTTCATGAGGGCGAAGTCGCGGCGACGCTCGAGGACAGAGGCGGAGAGGGTGGCGAGCACGCTGACGCCGACGGTGGCGACGATGAGGATGACGGCGCCGAGCATGAGCGCGCGGGTGCGATCGACGATGCGGGATTCGGCCTCGACCAACTGGCGGACGGGCTGGACGACGACGCCGGGCGGCATGGTGCGGCGGAGGTCTTCGAGGACGGTGTTGATGTGAGGGGAGTTGCCGGGGACCTGGACCTCGATGACGGTGGGCTGGAGGCCGGTCCAGGCGGTGAAGGCGGGGAGAGGGACGTAGATGCGGCTCTCTTCGTCGCCGCCGGTGTGGAGCCGGCCGACGCCTTGGAAGGTGGCGGGTTTGCCGGCGTAGAGGAGCTTGACGACGTGTTCGTCGGCGATGAAGTTGGCGGCCTTGGCGCCGAGCAGGGCCTGGTCCGGGCCGGTGGGCCAGAGGTCGACCTTCCAGAAGCTGTCGAGACGGCGGGCAGCGGCAAAGTCGGTGCCGACGACGACGGCGGGGGTGCCGCGGTCGGTGGTGGCGACGGCAAAGCTGGAGGGAGCGGCGAGGGCGTCGGAGCCGGCGGCGCGGCGGACGAGCGAGAGGGTCTCGGGAGGCAGTGGCTGGTTGGGCGCGGCGGTGACGAGGATGTTTGCGCCAAAGGAGCGGAACTCGCGGTGGAGCTTCGCTTCGAGGCTGCTGTAGAGCGTGAGAAGAGCGGTGGCGAGGGCGGCCGAGACGGTGAGGGCGACGACGGCGGAGACGGATCGGGCGCGACGGTAGAGGATCGATCGGCGGAGGAGGGCGAAGGGACCGAGGCGGCTGGAGTTGAATCTGGGCTGGGATCTGGGCTTGAGACTGGGCATGAGGGGCTAGGCGTCTGCGCGCAGGACGGAGGTGGGTTCGAGCTGGAGCGCGGATCGGATGGCGGGCATGCTTCCGGCGACGGCAACCAAGAAGGCGAGGGCGAGGACGATGGGGAGGAGGACGGGGTTGAGGAACGGGATGCGGGCGCTGGCGGCGGAGGAGTCGGCGAAGATGCGGGCGCCGAGCCAGGCGGCGAGCGCGCTTCCGAGGAGGTAGCCGAGCGCACCGGCGGCGATGGCGAGGAGACCGGTTTCGGCGAGGAAGAGGGCAGCGATGGCGGATTTGCTGGCTCCAAGCGAGCGCATGAGGCCGATCTCGACGCGGCGCTCGAGGATGGCGGTCGCCATCGCGGCCGAGACGGCAAAGCCGGCGGCGAGCAGGGCGGCGGCCGAGACGAGCCACATCAGGCCGGAGATGCGATCGAGGATGTTGCCCTCCGTCTGCTCGACCTTGCGGACCTGCTCGGCGTTGGCGCCGGGGATGGCCTCGCGGATCTGGTAGGCGATCGAGTTGGCGTACGGCCTGCAGGACCAGAGTTCGAGCTGTTTGCCGGAGAGCTTCGCGGGGTCTTGGCGGGCGAAGGCGTCTTCGGGGCGGGTGCGGGCGGAGACTTCGACCGACGACAGTTTCGGCGACCACGCTACGCTGGTAGCCGAAGGCGGCATCGGCTGAAATAGCGGCTTTACTGCGTCAAGCGCATAGAGCACGTTGTTGTCGGTCTGGTCGCCGGTAGTCACGATCCCAACGACATGGCCAGTATGCTCAACCCTGAGCAGGATTTCATCGCCTATTTGAAGGTGAAAGCGTCGAGCAAACGCAGAGCCGACAACAACCTCTTCCTCAAAAGCATTTCCGCTTACCTTTCCACCTTGTTCTGACGGCCAATGACCGTCGAGCTTCCACCAGGGATGGAGCGCCGGCGCGCCTGTAAGTGTTGTGCCGAAGGGATGATTGAACCAGTAGCCGACTACCTCAGCAGCAACAGAGTCGGTCACCCCTGCGGAATAGGGCTCCGGGACCCACCTCGCCTTTATGTCCGCCATGTACGGCGCGTGAGTCATCACTCCCGCCTGTCGAAACTCCGGGCTGACGCCGGTGATGTTGTTGGCCCAGAAGATCGTGCGCAGCTTCGCCAGATCCGACTCGTGGAGGTACGCATTGCCGGTCGCGGGGTGGATGTCCGTGCCGCCGAGGTTGACGGCGAGCGACTCGGCCTGGGGGGTGATGACGATGTTGGCGCCGTACGCGGCGAGTTCGGCGTGGATGCGGTCGCCGATGGTGGTGGCGAGCGCGAGCATGGCGGTGACGGCGGTTGTGCCGAGCAGGATGGCGGCGCCGGCAAGGAGTTTGCGGCGGCGCTGGCGTCGGAAGGACTCGAGGAGGAGGCGGAAGAACATGTCAGGCGGCCTCGGCCTGTGGGGTTGGATGGACTTCTAGAGCATTTGCGGGGCCACGACCCCACCCTTTCCGGCGATAGGACTGCCGGAGAGGATGGGGCACCCAAGTTTGTGGCGATGTCTGTGGCGATGTCTGTGGCGATGTCTGTGGCGATGTCTGGGGCGATGTCTGGGGCGATGTCTGGGGCTGGGCGGGCATGGTCAGCGCTCGAAGATGGGCGCGAGCGCCTGGAGGTCGGCGGCCTGGACGACGAGCATGCCGCCAGCCTGCGTCGATTTGAGCGGAATGGGGTTGCAGCCGCCGGTCTGGCCCATCGACTGCGGCACCAGGGGCGAGGCGCACATCTTGCAGGTGATGCCCTCGGAGCCGATGTAGAAGCCGACCGGGCCGCAGATTTGGCAGGCGTCGGCAACCGAAACGATGTTGCCGTCGGGCTTCTTGAAGAGCAGGAAACGGATCTCGGCGGCGCCGCCCTTGCCGTCGTCGACGTGAACGCCGAAGCGGTGGAGCTTGCTGTCGTTGATCTCGGCTACGGGCACGGTGGCCTGGCTGCCGACGAGCGTGACGGGTGTGGCGGCGCTGAGTTCGGTCGAGCTTTTGGCGTAGATGAATTCGGCCGTGGAGAGGAAGATGAAGACAAAGGACGCGCCGACGACCGCGCTCATCCAGAGCTTTTCGCGGCGGTGGCTCCACTCGGCTTTGCGGCGTTCGGCGGGCGTGCCGGCGGGGTTGGGGGAGACCGGCGCGGCGCGGCGGCGGGACTCCAGCAGGACCATCAGGCCGGCGAGCGCGAGCATGGTGACGAAGAAGAAGAGGTCGTTGCGGACGATGGGGCCGATCAGGCGCATCTCGGCCGCGCTTGAGGGCAAGACACCGTTTTCGCTCAGCTCATGGAGGCCGCTGACCAGCAGCTGAAACGTGACGAAGTAGAGGATGACGGTGGTGACGCGGAAGAAGCGCTGGAGATTGATGCGGACGCTGCCGCGGATAAACATGACGCCGAAGACGACGCTGACGGCGATGCCGAGCAGAGTTCCGGTAAAGCTGAGAAGCTCGGTCGAGTTGAGCGTAACGGCGGAGAGAATCAGGACGGTCTCGACGCCTTCGCGGAGGACCAGGAGAAAGACAAAAAAGAAGAGGCCGAGCTTCGAGACGTTTGCGGTGGAGATGCCGTCCGAGACGCTTTGCGCGCCGCCGGTGTAGCGGGCGATCCTGGCTTCGATGTCGCCCTTCATCGAGCGCGCGGTGCGGTGCATAAACCAGATCATGCTGATGACGAAGCCGGCCGCGGCGAGCATCACCCAGCCTTCGATCACGTCGGAGTTGAAGTTGAGCTTGGCGACGACCACGGCGGCGAGCACGCTGGCGGCGATCGCCGATCCGAGCGCGAGAAAGACCGTGCGCTTGAGCTCCGCGCGGCCGATCTTGGTGAGGTACGCGAAGACGATGCCCACGATCAGCGAAGCTTCGACGCCTTCCCGCAAGGTGATGATAAATGCTTGTAACATAAGCGTTTGCTGTCCCCGGGCAGGCCTCGGAGGAGGTCTTGTGCGAGATCTTCGGGATGTCCGAACCGCGAGGGTCAGGGTCCCATGCCGCACCTTTGAGTGTAATTCGGACTAGATTGGTCGTCAATTAACAGCGGAGCTGCCGAGCCTCTGTCGGCTTATACTTGCCACTGTGAGCAAGACCTTCTATATCGAGACGTTTGGCTGCCAGATGAACGCCCATGACTCCGAAAAAGTGATCGGCACGCTGGAGCAGCAGGGCTATGCGCGCGTCGAGGACGAGGCGGCGGCGGGCCTCATCGTGTACAACACCTGCTCCATCCGCGACAAGGCGGAGCAGAAGGTCTTTCACCGGCTGAACGAGTACAAGCGGCTGCAGGGGGAAGGCAAGCGGTTCGCCGTGATCGGCTGCGTGGCGCAGCAGGAGGGCGAGCGCATCTTTGAGAAGGCGCCGTATGTGTCGATCGTCTCGGGGTCGGCGAGTTACCGGAACTTGCCGGAGATGCTGGGTCGGTTGGAGCAGGGTGAGTCGCGGATCACCGGCCTCGACGACCGAGAGACGGACGAGGCGTTTGAGACGGAGTTTGTCGCGCGGACCAATCCGCATCGCGGGTACATCACGATCATCGAGGGTTGCGACAAGTTCTGCGCCTACTGCGTCGTTCCGTATACGCGCGGAAAGGAGCGGAGCCGCACGTCGGACTCGGTGATCGAAGAGGCTCGGCGCATTGCCGATGCCGGGTTCACGGAGATTCAACTGTTAGGGCAGAACGTTAACTCTTACCTCGATCCTACTCATAAGCGGACGTTTGCGGAGTTGCTGGCGGCGGTGGGCGAGGTCTCGGGAATCCGCCGGGTTCGCTTCACGACATCCCATCCACGGGATTTTACGCCGGACATCGTGGCGGCCATCGACGCGGTTCCAAGCCTGTGCGATCACGTGCATCTGCCGGTGCAGTCTGGGTCGACGGCGGTGTTGAAGGCGATGAATCGCGAGTACAGCCGCGAGTGGTATCTCGAACGGATCAGCTGGATCAAGGCGGCGCGGCGCGAGATCTCGATGACCTCCGACATTATTGTTGGGTTTCCGGGCGAGACGGAGCAGGATCTGGAAGACACGGCGACGCTCCTCGAAGAGGTGCAGTACGACGCCATCTTCGCCTTTAAGTATTCGCCGCGGCCGAACACGCCGGCTTTGGGCATGGTCGATTCGATCCCGGAGGAGGAGAAGGCGCGGCGGCTTCAGGTGTTGCTTGAACGGCAGCGCGAGATCCAGAAGCGTACGTATAAGAGGCACTTAGGGGAAGAGATGGAAGTGATGGTAGAAGGGCATAACCGACCTCGTGGACAGGTGATTGGGCGAAGTTCGCAGAACAAGACGGTGAACTTCACCACGAACTCGCCCATCTTGCCGGCTACGGGTAGTTACTCCCACGTGCGGGTGACAGAGGCTTTTCCGAACAGTCTTTTAGGAGTAGCGGTTTAGGATCGACCTATCGATTTGCTGAACGTGCGGTTCTTGGAAGCGTGGGAGGTCAGGCATGAGTGAGGCGACGGGTCTGGTGAAGGTGGGGCCGAAAGAGGCGCTGGAGGTAGAGGTGCAGATTCGCGGGTTGATGCTGGACCCGGTGTCGAACGCGCCCATCTTGGTGCTCAAAGACGTGGCGAGCGATACGGTGCTGCCGATCTGGGTGGGAATGTTTGAGGCGAACGCGATCGCGCTGGAGCTGGAAAAGACCGCGACGCCTCGGCCCATGACTCACGATCTATTGCAGAACGTCGCTCGCGGTCTGCATGCCGAAGTCACCAAGGTTGTCGTGTCGGAGCTGCGCGAGGACACCTTTTACGCGGTGATCTGGATGGTGCAGGCCGGCGAGACGGTGGCCGTGGACGCCCGGCCATCGGACGCGATCGCGCTTGCCCTGCGGTGGGATTGCCCTATCTACGTCAGCCGCGAGGTTCTGGAGCGATCGCGTCTGCAGGCGGTCGGCAACCAGGCTCCGAACGCCGAAGAGATGCGGCGCTGGCTTGAGAATCTGAACGACGACGAGATGGGCCGCTACAAGATGTAAAGGGCAGCGTACGCTCGTGACCGGAGCTGATGGAGGTGCTTCGGCTGTTTCCGCCAAATGTGGTGCACGGATACATCTACGCCAGGTAGGGTAGATCGGCTGCCTACGCCTCAGTGACTGCATGCCGCCTTCCGGGTGCCACCCTACCATAACTTCTGCTAATGCGATCACAGTAGGCGAAGACGCGCCAACGGATGTAGGCAAGCAAGAAGAAGCGCGGCGCGCCAGTTGTGTCGTCTGGAGCAACTGCTGGATGATGAATGCTGAGGATTTGGCATGAACAGCGTGAGTGTTCGGCTGCGTTACCGACCCGTGCGTCTGGGATGGTGCGTCCGCGACCAGAACCTGGAGGATCTGCGCAGGGCGATTTGTTATTCCTGTGCGTTCGTTGGTGGCATCTTCAACCCCATTATCCCAGTCGACCACAGCGAGTCCAAAGAATTGATCGGGAGGATGCGTGTCGATGCGTTGATGAATGTAAGTGAGGATGACGCAAGCAAGGCTTTCGTCAAAAGGTTTGACTACCTGCCCTGGCCATTCCATAACGAGGCCCTTTTCCTAGAAAAGTTTGGGCAATGGTCACCGACCTTCCTCGACGTTTCCCATCGGCTCAATGATCGTGCGGATGACTTTCGCAAGAACGCTCAATACAATCCGCGAGAGGGCGTAACGCGTGAAGAGACAGCAGAGTTTGCTCTAGTTCGGTGCGAAGAGGACGATGATCCCTTGCGCGATCTCCTCTTGGCTACATTCGGCGGGTATCCCGACCCGAACGAGATCCACCGCGATTATGAGGGCTTTATCCAAGCTAACCTCCTTCCGTTTGTGTATACCGCACGGAAGGATCAGCCGATTCCGCCGTCGCTCCTCACAAAGGAAACTCCGTCCTCGCTGACGGATCAAGGGTTGACCTGGGATCGGGTTCCGGGAGGCGCGACGATTGGGTTCTACGTCGGATCGGCGAGCAGCTTCGATGATCTGGTGAACTTCTGGAATTTGCGCGCGTCAGGCGTGAAGGCGATGTTTCTCGACCCGGATCACAGCGACCGGCTGGCGCTTTTGCGAGACGACTTTACGAGACATATCGCTGAGGTACAGGCACGGGTTCAAGAAACTGACCGGACGATTGCTGTTTGGAGCCGGTCGCAGGACGCCGTCGTGCGGCTGAACTTTGCGCATGATCTCGTGCCGACGTTCAGTCAGGTTCAGGGCCTCAACATCGCTTCGGGGCGCCGTCCACCCCCGCTGCACTACATTGTCGAACGCAGGGTGCTGGGAACTTTGTCGGAAAGCTTCGGCACACCAACGATTGCATTTCAGCTTCCGGAGAAGCCGTTCCCCATCGAGGACAGGCTTGAATTCAACGACCAACATTTCGTCGTGTCGGTGAGCCGCATCAGTACGGAGTCGGATGAAAGCCACACTTTCTGGATCCCTTTCGTACCAGCTATAAACACGTGGGCCGGCAGGCGTCTGAGGATGCGTTCGACAGAAGTTAGGACGGAAATTGAAGGGTTCGGCATCGTTTGCCCGATCACGGAAGAGCATCTTGAAGTTCGCGCCATACCGAAACTCGATCTGGCGCAGCGCCTGTTCGAGTTCGCCAACATCAAAGCAGAGCCGAGCTCCGCGGGCCGGGTCGCGACCCGATTGATTGCCCAGCTTGGAGGTCTACAAGGCGCACGTGTGCTGAAGCTGGCCGGAGTGAGGCGGTTGATCAAAGAGCATGGCGCCCTCAAGGAATTCGGTTGGAACGCTGCGATCCAAACGATTAGATGCGGTACAAAGGAGCATCCCCAGCCCAAGTTCTCAGAATATGAAGATCTATTCCTCGAATCACGTCCATGGGATTCCAAGCTGAAACCGGCGAACGTGTTTTACTACCTGCTCGAAAAGGGCGTGTTTCGACCTGGGTTGACGCTGAAGTGCCCCAAATGCGAGCTTTCGTTCTGGGTGCAATTGGATGACGTTGCAACGGAGGCGGAGTGCCTTTATTGCGGCAATCGCTTCAACTGCACTCGGCAGCTCAGCAGGGACCCCTGGCAGTACAGAAAATCCGGATTGTTTGGCCTCGACAACAATCAGGAAGGCGGAGTGCCTGTTGCGCTGACGTTGCAGCAGCTGGACACTGTATTGAGCCATCGGTCTTCCGCGTTGATCATGACGAATTTCAATTTGACCCAACAATCCGGTGGTTCGAAATGCGAGACGGATCTTTTCGTCGCGGTGGACGGGTACGACCACATAAGCATCGCTGTGGGCGAATGCAAAGATGCCGGAGAAATTTCCGACGATGATGTGAGAAACATGATGGCGGTAGCCGATGCATTCCCGCGCAATCATTTCCAGACCTTCGTGATCTTTGCGAAAACAGCGCCTTTCACACAGGGAGAAATTGATCGTTGCAAAGAGGCTCAAAAATGGGGCGGTCGATCACGCATCATTCTGCTGTCAGATCGAGAACTAGAACCCTACTTTGTCTATGAGCGGGCAGCCAAAGACTTCGAGATAGATTCAACAGCCATTTCTCTCAGCGATCTGGCACGAACAACCTACCAGCTCTACTTTCATCCGACGTCAAGGCGCAAAAGCCCTTGAGGGCACAATGCAAGAGCCTGACCCAAATAAGGGGCTAAACGCCGTTCTCTCCATTGACTTCTGGCGGGCGGCTGTTCCGGAGCTCGCAGAATCGTTTAGCGTACGATTTCGACGCTTGGTGCAGTGACCAGAGTCAACGGTTGATTTTCGCTAAGGAACAATACATTCTCCGCTCGATCTTCCTCTTGGAGCGGAACCGGAGCAGCACTGACGCGATCTCTGGAGATTACACCCAGGCGCAGAGGTTCGCGACTTGTTCCGCCCAGGAGTCTTCGGTTGGGAGGTCGGGGGGCGTGACGGAGAGGTGCCGGCCGGAGCGGGTGGACTTGATGGCTCGGCTGAGCGCGGCGACGAGGTCGGCTTCCTCGCCGGTGAAGACGGTGGCCCAGGGCGTCTCGAGCAGGATGTCGGAGACGCCGGAGTGGCGGTGGAGAAGGACGGGGATGCCGCGGCTGAGGGCCTCGATGGCGGGGATGCCGTAGCCCTGGACCGCGGGCATCAGGAACAGGTGGGCCCCGTCGTAGAGGCGCTCGAGCTCCCCGTCCGAGACAAAGCCGAGCAGATGAACGCGGTCCGCGAGGCCGAGCTGGGCGACGAGCGCCTGAAGATCGGCAATCTGTGAGCCGCTGCCGGCCACGTCGAAGTGCCAGTCGATCTCGGCCGAGAGCGGAACGGGTCTGGACTCGAGCCTGGCCAGACCCCGGATGAGCCAATCGATCCGTTTGTTGGGCTCGATGCGAGAGACCGAGAGCATGCGGAGGCTGCTCACGACGGGGCGAAGGCGAGAGCTGCCGGGCGCGGTGAGGCCGCCCATGCGGGCGATCTCTGCTCGGACGCCGAAGACGCGGCGAGTCTCGGCCTGGAGATAGCTGCTGGTGACGATGGTCCGGCCGCCCGATCGCAGACCGTGGCCGATGGCGTGATCGGAGACGCGGCGAAGGAGGCGCTTCGGGAGCGTGGACTCGGCGTGCGCGTCCGAGAAGAGGCTGGGAGTGTCGTGCATCAGCGTGTGAAAGCCGCGGACGCCGGCGAGGCTGCCGTGCAGGGCGGGCTGGTAGCCGGACATGAGCGGCTTGGGGCTGTCGGCCGGGCGGGCGGCAAAGTGGCGGCGCAGCGCACTGATCTTTGGGACGGCGCGCATCTCGGGGCGAAGCTCGACGACGGTGACAGGATGGGACGCGAAGCTCGGGAGACCGATGTGGTCCTGGTAGGTCACGATGTAGTTGGGCAGACTGTGCGCGGAGAGCCAGCGCGAGAGGGCGAGGACGGATCGCTCGGCGCCGCCCATGGCGACGATCTCGGTGAGGACGATGGGGCGGGAGTGAGGCGGCGATGTGGGCACGGGAGTGGTTGCGCGTCTAGGATAACGCCCGACGCACTCGGCCGGGGGGCCGGATCGACGGATGAACCGCCGCGGGGCCGGATCGGCGGATTGATTTGACCGGTAGGCTATAGTGACGAGACGGGTTCGCGTGGACCGGAGCATGGCCGCGGATGAGCGCGCACGAGGGAACGTATGCTCCAGGCTGTCTCCGGAACTGAACTTCAGATTGCACCTCTCCCAGCAGAAAAGGCCTCCTTCTCACCCCTTGGAAGCAACCTTAAGGTCCTGATGGTTTGGCCCCGATTTCCGCCGTCATTCTGGGGGTTTGAGGGCGTTCTGTCGATGCTTCCGGAGAAAGCGATGACGCCTCCGCTGGGGCTGATCACGGTGGCTGCGCTGTGTCCGAAATCGTGGACGATTCGGCTGATCGACCACAACTTTGAAGAGGTCCGCGAGGAGGATCTCGAGTGGGCGGACCTGGTGATGGTTAGCGCGATGCACGCGCAGCGCAAGGATGCCCTCGGAGTCTTGGCGGCGGCGCGCGCGCTTGGACGACGGACGTTTGTGGGCGGGCCCTGGGCGAGCACGGAGCCCGAGGTGGTGCTCGAACATGCCGATCACGTGCTCGTCGGCGAGGCCGAAGAGGCGTTTGCCGCGATCGCGATCGCGCTCGAGCAAGGGCGCGCCGAGCGGCTCTATCGCATCACCGACAAGCCCGATATGACCGGGAGCCCGCTGCCGCGATTTGATCTTTTGAAGTTACATATGTACACGTCGATGCCGGTGCAGTTCTCGCGCGGATGTCCGTTTCAGTGCGAGTTCTGCGACATCATCACGATCTACGGACGTAAGCCGCGCGCAAAGACGTCGGCTCAGTTGATTGCCGAGCTCGATCAGCTGCGCGAGCTTGGTTGGCGAAACGAAGTCTTCATCGTCGACGACAACTTCATCGGAAATCACCACAAGGCGCTCGCGCTCTCGAAGGACCTGGCGGCGTGGCAGGTCGAGCACGACCATCCGTTCTCGTTCTATACCGAAGCTTCGATCGATCTGGCGGACAAGACCGAGCTGTTGTCGACGATGGTCGACGCGAACTTTATGTACGTGTTTATCGGGATCGAGACGCCGTCGTCCGAGGCGTTGAAGCAGTCGCGCAAGTTCCAGAATCTGCGCAGCGACAATGTGAAGCAGGTGCGCGTGATTCAGGAGGCGGGCCTGTGGGTGCTGGCCGGGTTTATCGTCGGCTTCGACTCCGATGACGAGACAATCTTCGACCGGCAGCGCGAGTTTATCGAACTGACGACGATCACGTGGGCGATGGCCGGCGTGCTCCAGGCGCCGCCGACCACGGCCCTCTTCGACCGTATGAAGCGCGAAGGCCGGCTGATCGAGAACAGCGATGCGATCACCAACTTCAGTCCGCCGAACTTCGAGACGGTGCTTCCGTTTCCGGTGCTGCTGCGCGGTCTCGGGACGCTTTTGTCGGACCTGTACGAGGCGAAGCCGTTCTTCAAGCGCGCGCTCCGATCGCTCGAGGTTTGGCGGCCGCGCGCATCGCAGGTGCCACCCGAGCTTCCGCTCCTCTACAACCTCCGCGTGCTCGCGGCGTCGATCTGGCAGCAGGGCGTGCGATCGCCGTACAAGCGCGAATACTGGAAGTTTTTGTACGAGATTGTGCGCCGATACGCGCGTACGCCGGCCAAGCTGTGGCTTGGCTTCAACATCATGCTGTCGGCGAATCACTTCCTGATCTACTCGCGCGAGGTCGCGCAGCAGCTGGAAGCGGAGTGCCGGTCGATCGAGGCGCGCGAGGCGATCTCTCCACGGCGCGGCGGCTACTCCGGCTCAGCCGCCGCGAAGCTTGCGGCGCGCGCGTAGATCGTCGGTTTCAGCGCCAGATTGTCGGTGTGATCCCTAGATCGTTGGTTTGATCAGCGCTGGGCCAGGTCTTCGAGGTGCGTAAAGAACTCTGGGAACGAGATCCGGGCGGCCTCGGCGCCGTGGATCTCGGTGTCGGAACTCGCGCGGAGGGCGGCGATCGAGAAGGCCATGGCGATGCGATGGTCTGAGCCTGAGTCGATCGCCGCGCCATGCAGAGTTTGGCGGCCCGGGATGTCGAGGCCGTCAGGGTACACGGTAAACTCGGCGCCCATGGCCGCGAGATTGCGGGCGACGAGCTCGATGCGGTCGGACTCCTTGACGCGAAGCTCCCCGGCGTCGCGGATACGCAGGCCGGTCGCGGTGTAAGGTGCGATGGCGGCGAGCACGGGTAGCTCGTCGATCAGCTGCGCGGCGAGGCTGCCGGCGATCTCGAACGGTCCGGAGATGCGGCGCGGATGCGGGTCGGCCGTGACCTGGATCGTGCCGATCAGCTCGCCGTGGAGATCCTCTACGTTGAGCACTTTGACCTTCGCTCCGAGGGCGGCGACGACGTCCAGCAGAGCGGCGCGCGTCGGGTTCATGCCGATCGAGTCAAGGACAAGGTTTGCGTCGGGGAAGAGCAGGGAAGCGGCGAGAAAGAAGGCGGCCGAGGAGAGGTCGCCGGGAACGGTGGCATCGATCGCGTGGAGCTGCTGTCCGCCGTCGATCCGGAGAACTTCGGTCCCGTCGGCCGCCGACCCGGAGCGCGTCAGGGTAGCGCCAAACGCGCGCAGGGCGTGCTCGGTGTGGTCGCGCGTGCGGATCTGCTCGGACAGGACAGTCGTGCCCCGTGCCTGCAGGCCGGCGAAGAGTACGGCTGTCTTCACCTGCGCGGAGGCGATCGGCGTGGCAAATTGAATGGCCGTCAGCGGGCGTCCTCGCAGGGTGATGGGGGCGTGCCCGTCTGTGAGATCGATGTCGGCGCCCATGGCGGCGAGCGGCTTGCGGATGCGCTCCATGGGCCGGGAGGTCAGGCTCTCGTCGCCGACCAGCGTGAAGCTGTGCGGGTGGGGGGCGATCAGGCCGGCGAGCATGCGCATGGTCGACCCGGAGTTGCCGCAGTCGAGCGGCTGCTCGGGCTGCCGGAAGCTGCCAGCCGCGCCGGTGATCTCGACCGTGCGAGCGTCGACTTCGATGACCTTGGCGCCCAGGGCAGACATGCAGCTGAGCGACGAGTGCGGGTCGGCGCCGGTCGAAAAGTTGGCCAGGCGGGAGGTGCCGTGCGCCAGCCCGGCGAGCATGGCGTAACGGTGCGAGATGGACTTATCGCCCGGAAGCGTGAGCGAGCCCTGAAGGTTGCGGGCGGGGCGAATAATCTGGGTCGACATTTCTTCTATCGTAGCGCCAGGGCGGAGGCAGATGACATCTCGGGATGCTCTTTCCGGGCCAGCACGGATATACCCCCCCACCCTCCCCCGGTTTTGCTGCAAAATCTTCTATTCACAAGGGTTAGATCTGGATCGAGGTGCGTTTTGAGGATGTCGGGGGCGAATGGGTTTAAGGCCGAGCCGGTGTTATGGCCTGTTTGGAGCGCCCGGTTTGTCAAGTCTTTGCCCGGCGTTGCAGCCCAAGTGGGAAGGCCGAGCGACGGCAGACCGGCGATGATCTGCTGGGTTTCGAGCGAGACGGTGATGACCTGGCCGATGAGGCGGAGGATGTACTTGGGATCATCCTCGCGGTTGGGGTCGTTGGTGATCTGGTTGACGTCAGGACGTCGCAGGCTGTACCGTGATCTTCATGGGACTGCCGCCTGGGCGCATCAGAGACTCGATCGTGTCCTACCTCGGGGCGAAGGACGGTGATGCTCCACTTTCTGAAATTCATACCGCCGTCGCCAGCGATTTAGGCGCTGTTCCAACTTCTTCAGTCAGATCCTATCTGAATCTAAACACGCCCCGTCTGTTCACCCGAACGGGTGTGGGTCGGTATGCAATTGGAGGCGTGGACTCGCCACAGTGGCCGACAGAGCTTCGTCAGAAGCTTTCGCCGGATCCGATTGCTGAAGTGGGCGGCGCGAGATTGTATGTCTCTGATTGCATGACGTGGCTCTCCGCACAGGAGGCGAATTCCGTTCACGCCGTTGTTACTGATCCTCCTTACGGCCACCGTGAATACACCCCAGTGGAGCAGGGCAAGCTCAGAAAGGGTAAAGGTGGAATGTGGCGGATTCCGCCAGCTTTCGACGGACATCAGCGTTCACCCCTGCCTCGCTTTACGGTTCTGGATGACAACGACAAAGCGTTTCTGCAAGTCTTCTTTAAAAATTTCGCGAGACTACTAATTCGTGTACTTGTACCTGGCGGAAACGTGGCCATAGCCAGCAATCCCTTGCTTGCTCACTTGGTATCTTCTGCTCTTGTCGCGGGAGGGTTCGAAATTAGGGGATCAGTGGTGCGCCTCACGATGACTATGAGGGGTGGTGACCGCCCAAAGAACGCGCACGATGAGTTTAGCGGCGTTAGCGTGATGCCGCGCTCTATGTGGGAACCTTGGGTGATCGCGAGGAAGCCCCTAGATGGGCGGGTTCAAGATAACCTGCGGTTTTGGAAAACCGGCGGTTGGCGAAGGCCTTCGAGCGAGAGGCCTTTCGGTGATGTCATCCGTTCTGGACCTACCACACAGCGAGAGAGGAAGATAGCAGCCCATCCATCTTTGAAGCCGCAGTCGTTCCTCCGGCAGTTGGTCCGTGGCTCCTTGCCTCTGGGCGAAGGCATAGTTCTTGATCCATTTGCAGGTTCGGGATCGACCTTGGCTGCTTGCAATGCGGTCGGCTACTCCAGCATCGGCGTTGAGAAAGACCCGATTTACGCTAGGATGGCTGTCCATGCAATTGAGCCGCTAAGTAAGCTCGTTCTTGTAGAGCCAATTGGAGCGGAGCTTTTTGATTCCGTCTCGGTCTAACGTAGCTGTTCTGGTACCGAGTTCACCGCGAGCGTTTTTTCTAAAGTCCTCAACCGTGACTTGAGAAAGGTACAACTCAGTAAAGCTCAGAGGTCTGCGGTTCTGTGCTGGTTCGGTCTGACTGTCTACCTGGTACACGAACACGCACATCCATTGATTCCGTCCACCATGGGTGTCTACGGCCCCACCTGCCTTCCTGGTGGTCTTTACCTCAATCCCGTCAGTGCCAGCCTTTGCTGCATTGTTTGGATACCGTCCACTTACAAGAAGGTCTGGATGGCCATTGAAATATTGGTTCTGAACCAACGTTCTTGAATGCTTGGCTACGCTTGAAGTTAGCATGTCTGACAAAAGCCCGGACATGATCGCGGGGCGGAGTGTGTCGTCCAAGCGCGGCAAGCCCTTCTCGAAAAAGAGAGTATTCACATCGAAGAAGAAGTCATATACATCTTGCATCGCAATCTCAAAGTCCTCCAGTCGGAGTGAGTACGGCAACAAAGCCTCCATATTGAACTTCGACCGATCAACTCGTTGGCGGACCAACATCCTGGATGCTCCTAAGCCATTGTCTCGGCACACTATATTCGTGAGCCGAATGAACTAGACATTTTACAAAAGGTTTCGGGGTGTAGACGGTGCAGTGGGCGTCGGCCTGTTTGGTGTTGAAGCGCTGGGGCGGGCGGGTTTGAAAGGGAAGAGGCTCATCGCGTGCTTAGGGCAAGGTAGCACGGGGCGCTTAGAGTACGCGCAGGATTACTAGGGTTTCGTCGTCGAAGTGGTCGGTGCCGGATTGGAAGCGGGCCAAGGCGTCCATGATGGTTTCGATGGCGGAGTTGGAGGAGCTGGTGGCGGCGGGCTCGTTCTGGAGGAGGCTGCAGAGGCGTTCCTCGCCGAACATTTCGCCGGTGGCGTTTTCGGCGTCGAGGATGCCGTCGGAGAAGAAGACGATGAGGTCGCCGGTGCGGGTGGACAGGGTGAACTCTTCGTAGGTGACGTCGGGGAAGAGGCCGAGCGGGAAGCCGACGGCCTTGATGGTGCGGACGCTGACCTCGCCTGTGGATGCGCGCGAGACGAACATCGGCTGCACGGAGCCGGCGTTGGCGACCTGGAGCGTGCGGTTGGTGTCGTCCCAGAGGGCGATGAGCATGGTGACGTACTGGGCGTCGAGTTTGCGCTCTTGCAGCTGGTCGTTGAGCGCGGTGAGGAGGGCGGCGGGGGAGAGGCGCCGCGGCGCGAGCGAACGGAGGATGCCCGAGACCAGAGCTGCGTAGAGGGCGGCTGGGGCGGCCTTGCCGGAGACGTCGCCGAGCGCGATGGCGATGCGGGAGCCGGCGGCTTCGGCGGTTGCGCTGCCATCCCCGCCGGCGCTCGCCTCCCGGTTTCCGGCGCTCGCATCCCGGCTCCCGGGGCTTGCATCACGGTCTCCG
>CAXTYQ010000009.1:0-59811 GCA_964248505.1 uncultured Acidobacteriaceae bacterium | reverse complement strand
GGCCTGGTTTAGGCTGCCCTTTCAACAACTACATCAATAGGAGAACTGCCCTAAGGCGGGCAGGCAGGCCTCTCCATCTGTCCACACCGCCGGCGTCGTCGCTGCGACAGCGTTGCATCCGCAGGACTGACGGAGAATCAGCCGGGGCGCCAGCATCACCGTCTCGTCGCTTTGTTTTCTGCCATTCGCCGAAGTTCTGGCGGCCTGCTCGAATAGCAGTCTGGCGGCGCGCCGACCGATCTCTTCCACCGGTTGTTGCACCACGCTCATCGGGGGCGAAAGTGTGTCCGCCAGATCGAAGTCGTCGAAGCTGAGGAGCGCAACCTGCTCGGGAATGGACAGACCGAGGACATGGATGGCCTCGCACAGATACCGTGCGCTCAGGTTGTTTCCCGCAAAGACAGCGATCGCCGGACCGCGTTTCCGAATACGCCGGCGGAGGACGTCGATCGCTCCGGCACGGTCCGTGATAGCCTCCTCGATCGGCTCGCCGCCACTGCCCAGAACGGCATCCCGATAGCCTCGCGCGCGCTCCCGCATGGTGTAGAGATTGGGCTTCACCTGAACGCTGACCACTTGCGCATACCCATGGCCTAACAGGTGCTCCGTCGCGAGACGCGCGCCCTCGTAGTTCTCGCACAGCACCGAAGGCCGGCCCACCGCAGACAGCGGACCGTCGATGCCGACGACCGGCAGACGCGCCGCTCGCAGAAGCTGGATCAGATCACGGTTGGGTGGCTTGGAGCAGGCCATGACCAGACCATCGATATTGTGCAGGAGCAGATGGCGAACGCTTTCGGCCGCGATCTCGTCGTCATCGTGCGCCGCGGAGACCACAAGCACAGCCGCGTTCGCTCGAACGACTGCCTCGACCGCCTCGGCGCACTTGGAAAAAAAGAGGTCCGACAGACTGGGGACGATCATGCCGATGAGACCGGAAGAGGCCCCTTTCAAGCTCTGCGCCACACGGTTCGGACGGTAGTTCAACTCAACAATCGCGGCCGATACACGCCGCATCGTTTCGCCACTGACGTTCTTTCCGCCGTTGAGCGCGCGCGAAACGGTTGCGTTGCCCACGCGCGCAAGTTGCGCCACGTCAGTGAGCTTGGCAATCTGAGTTCGTGAATTCTTCATGGGCTCAAAATATCCGAAGAGCAACGGACGGTCTGTGTTCTCATCATAGGGCTCGTGCCTCCCGCAGTTCGATGCTGAATACGAGATTGGACGGTACGAAAGTTCCCCGGCGGTGTACCTCGGCCACACTTGCTGTTGTTTCGCGGAAGATCGGAAAAGCCCCCGATGCCCGGCCAGAGACAAACCGCTGGCGCATGGCTTAGATTTGGTAGATCGCACATCGCGAGGACAAGAGCCATGGAAGACGGAAAGAAGGCCGCGATCGGAGCGACAGTTGTCGCACTCGCGTTGGTCGGTTGGCGCGTGGAATCGCTCCGGCGCGAGCGCAATGCCCCTATCGTCAACCCGGCAAATGTTGCGCGCGCCAAACTGCCCGACGACGCCTATGTCTTTCTCAAAAAAAAGCGGCCGTCTACCATGGCCGATCTGAAGGAGCTGAACGGCACCACTGTCTGGGTCAGCGCCGGCGGACAGATGGATTACTACGCGGCGAAAGGTGGGCACGCCGATTACAGCAAAAAAGTGGGAACGCTCCTCGGCGCCCAGCCCATGGTCGTCAAAGGCGCGGTCGAAGAGGTCGCGCCCAAGTTCGCCACCTTCCGCATCCCTGGCGGCGATCGGCAAGTCCTCCTCCTCTTTACGCTGCCGGCAAGTGTCCAAGGTCCGGGCAGCGGTGCACAGGAGTTCGCCGTGCCCGTCGGCTACAAGGAAGGCAACCAGTACACCTTTTTTACGGACGAGCTGTTTTTCTACGACGACCCGCACCTGCTTTACAAACACTGGGGCCCTGACATCTGGAAGGCCGTAGACGAGCACCGCGCCATGCCCGGAATGAGCGAGGCCCAGGTGCAGATGGCCCTCGGCCAGGTAAGCGACAGCACCAGCCAGGAGTACGGTAACCGGCGCGTCGTGTTCAGCAATCTCGGGCACCCGATGGACGTTATCTTCGTTAAGGACAAGGCCACCGCCGTCATGCCTCACCAGTAAGTTCGGCAGCGAACCCAATGGAGAGCGTCGCCGCCGGTTTGAACTCACGCCTGCGCCGAAGGGTTCTCTGCCTCCGCCGACACTGCCAGCTCCCTCGGTAAAAACAAGCTGAACACGGTCCCACATCGGCCGGCGCGCGTGCTCGAACACACCTGCAACAGACCGTGGTGCTTCTCCACGATGCCACGCGAGATCCAGAGACCCAAACCTGTCCCGTTGATCCCCTTGGTCGTATAAAAGGCCTCAAAGATGTGCCGGGCCGTCTCCTCACTCATCCCGTGGCCCGTGTCGGCGATCGTGATCCGAACACCGGGCGTCCCTGTGCTCCACCGCGTGGCATTCCTCGTCCGAATGGTAAGGCTTCCCCCATTCCGCATCGCATCGATCGCGTTGGAGACAAGATTGTTCAGCACCTGACGTATATCGCCCTCATAGCATGTCGCCGCGGCCGCTCCGCGATGCTGAAATCGCAACGAGACACGCGAGTTTAACAGCCGGCCCTGGTAGAGCGCCACGACGGACTCCAGCAGATCTTCCGGAGTCACGGGCCGCGCTTTCGTCGCCTGTCGATGAAATCGCAGCGTCTGTCCCGCAATCTGGGTGACTCGCGCAAGCTCCCGGTTCGCGAGCGAAAGATACGTGCGCGCATCGGTCGTGAGATCCTGCTGCCCCAAGAGATAAAGCAGGTTGATCACCGCCTCCAACGGATTGTTGATCTCGTGCGAGATGGACGCCGCCAGGCGCCCCACCGCCGCCAGCTTTTCGCTCTGTACAAGCGCAGCCTCGGCCTGCTTCTGGCCGGTCAGATCTGTCAGGAAAACCGCAATGTCCTCCGAGCTCTTGCCCTCCGGCTGGGAAGGAATCATCGTCGCGCCCACCAGCAGAGGCACAAGATGACCGTCCTTGGCGCGGTACGCCTTCTGGTAGAGCTCGGCTGTGCCTGTCCGCAACAGCTGCCCCAGTGCCTTCGCATCGGCCTCAGCGTACTCGGGCGGAGTCAGCCGGTCCCAGCGCAGCTTGCCGCTCGCGAGGTCCTCCGCATCGTACCCCAACGTTCTCAGCAATGTGGGATTCATGTAGGTCAGCCCACCCTTGCGGTCCCCAATCAAGATGCCCACGCTGGCATTTTCGATCAGCCTGCGGAATCGCTCCTCGCTTGTACGCAACGCATCCGTAGCACGCTTGCGCTGGTCGATATCGCTGACTGCTATGACACCTCCCGTCACCTCTCCGGCCTCATCAAAAGTTGGCGCGGCGGTGATGCTCACCCACGCCAGCGTGCCGTCGCCCCGTTCATACAAGAACTGCTCGGCCGGAACCACGGTCCCGGTCGCCATGGCTCGTGCCAGGGGATACTCCTCGCCCTTCACGCGCCGGCCGTCGGGATGATAGGAAACCCACTCCCCGTGCGCCTCGATATCTTTCGACATCATCGCCGGATGGCGAAAGATGCGTTCCAGGCTGCGGTTCGCGCGAATAATCTCTCCCGACTTCTTGGCAAACAACACTCCCACCGGCAAGTTGTCGAGCATGACCGCCAAGGTCTCGCGCTCTGAGCGCAGCTGGGCAAAAGCTCGGTCTCTCTCCTCCAAAGTGTCACGCATCTGATACTGTCGCTGACGCGCCCGCAGCGCCGCCCGAACGCTCGCGACCAACGTCGCCGCACGGATCGGCCGTTCGAGCAAAATCGGGCTTCCCAGCGGCATACGGTCGTGCTGCCGGCGCCGGCTCTCCAACGTCTCCGTTCCGCTCGACGTTAGGATCAGGATGGGCACATCGGACCACGGCGGCTGATGTTGAACAAACTCCCCCAACCGATGAATGGCCGCCGGGCTCAGGGACTCCTCGGCAACCATCAACGGCCCCAAAGGAGCGGCGGACGGTCTCTCGGCAGCCTCGATCAGAGCGAGAAGATCCGCACAAACCTCGGCTTCCAGCCCATTTGCCTTGAGCGCCTCGACGATCAACTCACTATCTCTGCCGGTCGGCGCCGCCACACGGACAACAAGACTCATCAGACGCGATTCCTCGATCGGTAAAAAGCGTTCATTCCGCGGGTGGATCTTTGAACTCCGGCACTCCCGTAAGAACGCCGCGAAAATTCCTGAGCGGCTCGCCCAGATGAACGCCCGTTGCGTTGAAGGTCAGCTCCCGCAATGTTCGTTCATGCGCGCCGATACGCTGTTTCAGGATCGAAAGCACTTGCCGGATCTGGCCCTGGATCTCAAAATAACGCAAAAGGACGATGGTGTCGGAAAGATAGCTTACATCGATGTCGGCCTGCGTGCTTCCCACCAGGCCCTGCTGGGTTAAGACAAGAAACGTAATCACACCACTCTGGTTCAAAAATGCCAGAAGCTCATGCAAGTGCAGGATCAGGTCCTTCTCCCCAGGCATCGAGTTCAGGAATCCGTTCAGGCCGTCGATCACCACCACGCGCGTGTCGCGGTCGCGAACGTCCGACCGGATCTGCCAGATAAACTCGCCCGGCGAAAGCTCCGCCGGGTCGATCTGCGCGATGCTCAGCGTGCCACGCTCTATCTCCTTGTTGATAGAGATACCCAGCGATTCGGCCCGCGAAGTTGCCGTCCGAACCATTTCATCGAAGGCATAGATGATCGCCCGCTGGCCACGCTGGGCCGCCGCATACGCATACTGCGCCGCAAGCGTCGACTTGCCAACGCCCGAAGGTCCGGTTACCAGCGTCGTCGTGCCCCGGCTGATTCCGCCGCCAAACATCCGGTCCAGGTCGTCGACGCCGCTCTTCATACGTTCATCGCTAAAAGAGATCTCGTGCTCCGCCGCAATCAGCCGCGGATACACCGTCAAACCTCCGCGCCGAATGGTGTAATCGTGAAACCCCTCGCGGTACGCAGATCCGCGCAGCTTGATTATCTCCATATGCCGGCGCGTCACACCAAACGACCGCTGAACATTTTCGAGCCGAAGCACGCCGTGCGCGATGCTCTGTAACTGAAGATCATTTCCGTCTCCGCTCCTGTCGTCCAGAAGAAGGACTGTGGTGTTGCGGCCGACAAAAAACTGCTTCAGCGCAAGCAACTGGCGACGGTAGCGCATCACGTCCGCCGCCAGGAGGCGAAGCTCGGAGAGTGAATCAATCACCACCCGGTCTGGCCGCTGTCGATCCACCTCGCCCGTAATGTTTGCGATCGTACTCACCAGCTCCACTTCGATCGGATGAAATACGGTGTACTGTTCCGAAGATTGGAGTCCGGCCTCGCTCGGAACAAACTCCGCGATCGGCAGATGTTCGAGATCCCAACCGTGCGACAGCGCGGACGATTGCAGCTCGCTCCGAGGCTCCGACAGCGTGATATACAGCGCCCGCTCCCCCAGCCGGATCCCCGCCATGATGAACTGCATGGCAAGTGTCGTCTTTCCGGTTCCGGGATCGCCTTCGAGCAGGTACATCTGGCCGGACGGAAGGCCGCCCATGAGAATGTCGTTCAGACCGGCGACTCCGGTGTCCATACGGTTCGACGTTGGCTGAGGGTGCGAAGCTGGCTGAGAGAGATCCATGCGAAGTCAAGCATAGCCTGATCCGCGCCGAATCGTAACCTCCTAAACCCACTCGTTCACGATGACCTCAACCTCCTGCACGTCTAACCCGGCATCACCCCGTATTTCGCAGCCCCGACGCAATTCCGTTGATCGTCGCCGTAATCGCCCGGTTCAGCTCCGTCATCTCTGCGTTCTCACCCATCCCGCGCTTGCGCCGCAGGAGTTCGACCTGCAGCAAACTCATCGGGTCGACGTACGGGTTTCGCAGCCGAATCGAGTGGTTCAACACCGGGTTCGTTTGGAGCAGATCCTCTTGCCCCGTCACCAGCAACATCATCCGGCGCGTCAGCTCGAATTCCGCATGGAGACGCGTGTACACCCGATCCCGCAACCCCGCATCCTCCACCAGCGAGCTGTACATCCGCGCAATGCCGAAATCCGCCTTTGCGAGCGCCATCTCCACATTGCGAATGATGTCCAGAAACAGCGGAAACGACCTCGCCATCGTCCGCAAGATGTCAAGATTCGCCGCATCTTCCGCGACAAACCGATCGAGCGCATACCCCACCCCAAACCACGCCGGAACCAGGTGCCGCGACTGCATCCACCCAAACACCCACGGAATCGCGCGCAGGTCCGCCATCGATCGCTTCTGCGTCGCGCTCTTGTCCTTGCGCTTGGCCGGTCGCGACCCGATCCGCGCATGCTCCAGCTCCGCCACCGGCGTCGCCTGCTCAAAATACGTAAACGTCTCCGGATCCTCGACGATATGCTCCGTGTAGAACCGGAACGAAGTCGCCGAAAGCGCATCCATCGCCCTTTCCCATGCGGGCAAGATCTCGCCTGTGAGGTGGGGCGCCGCGCCCGGCTCCGCCAGCGCAATATCCGGCCGACCTACCGCGTCGAGCGACGCCGCAATCATCAGCTCCAGATTCCGCTCCGCCAACACTACATCCGAGTACTTCCAGTTCAAGACCTCGCCCTGCTCGGTCAGCCGAAGTTCCCCCGTAAAGCTGTCCACCGGCTGCGCAAACAGTGCTCGATGCGTCGGCCCGCCGCCCCGTCCCACCGTGCCTCCGCGCCCGTGGAACAGCCGCAGATGCACATCGCACTCCCGCGCCACCTGGTGCAGCGCCCGATGCGCCCGCCACACCTCCCACGTCGACGTAATCATCCCGCCGTCCTTGTTTGAATCCGAGTATCCCAGCATCACCTCCTGCCGGCGCTTCCACGACTGGAGCAGCGGAGCGTACGCCGCTGAGGTCCACAACTCACGCATAATCGCCGGCGCATTCCGGAGATCCTCGATGGACTCAAACAGCGGCACGGGCTGCAGCCCCGGGTCTGGATCCAGCGCCTCGGGCCCATCTGTGGCCTCGACCGTGACACCGCCCAGCCGCGCCAGGCGCACCACGTTCAAGACGTCCTCGACCGACCCCGCGCCCGAGATCACATACGTCTGAATCGTCTCCGGCGGATACGTGCGCTTCAGCTCAGCCACCGCCCGAAACGTCTCCATCAGCTCCGCCGTCGACGCGCTCAGCGGCTGCGGCAACTCCCCCGCCCTAGATCCTGCGGCTTCCTCTGCAGACAGGATCGCCCCGAGCTCTTCGAGCGCCGCCGCATGCACCCGCGCATGCTGCCGAATGTCGAGCGTCTGCAGATGCAAACCGTACGTCCGCACTTCCAGCAACAAAGGATCAAGCAGCATATTCGCCAGCCGCTCTCCGCGGTTCTCGACGAGCGAATCGCGAATTGTCTGGAGATCGCTCAGCAGCTCCGTCGCTCGCGTATACGGCCGAAGCACGGGCGTCGCGGACAACGCAACCGCCGCCTGCGGCACAGCTCCCAGCCGCATCATCACCCGCAGGATCAAGAGCCGCAGCGGCTCGTGCCGAAACCGCTCCAGAAACTCCGCCGGTAAGGAGTCCTCGCCCGCCGCCCGCAACTCCGCCAGCGTCCTTTCCAACAACGTTTCAGCTGCCGGCGAGATCGCGACCTGCTGCGTCGACGACCCAAGCTGCTCGAACAGGTTCTGCAGCCGTTGCCGATAATGCGCATACAGGAGCGATCGCGCCATCCCCACCGCCTCACGCGTGACCGCCGGCGTCACAAACGGGTTGCCATCCCGATCTCCGCCGATCCACGACCCGAAGCTCAGCAAGGACGGCAGGTCCCCGTCCACAGCTTCGCCATACTCGGCCAGCAGCGCCTCCCGCACCTCCGTGTACAGCACCGGCACCGTTCCGAAGAGGGAAGTCTCGTAGTAATCGAGCGCCATCCGGATCTCGTCGCGAACCGTCGGCCGTGCGCTTCGGACATCGTCCGTCTGCCACAGGGCCGTGATCTCGGCAAGCAAATCCCGCTGGAGCGCGTCCATCTCCGTCGGCGAGACAGGAATCCGGTCAATCTGCTCCAGCAAATCGGAGATCCGCCGCCGCTTGAACATCACCGATCGCCGCGCAATCTCCGTCGGATGCGCCGTAAACACCGGCGTCACACAGATCCTCGCTAACATCGCAAGCGCCTCCGCCCGCGAGATTCCAGCCATACGCAAGCGCCGCAGCGTCCCCCGCAAACTCCCGCGCTGCGGCGCCTGATCCGGCACCAGTTGCGACGATAGCCGCCGCCGCTTGCGATGGTTCGTCTCCGCCAAATTGATCAGCTCGAAGTAAAACGAAAACGCTCGCGCCAGGTGGTACGCAAACGTCAGATCCTCCGTCGCTTGAGCGACCGGGAAGCTGTCCGTTTGCGCGGGGTATGATCGCGTTACATCGGAAGCCATTGCTGCCTGACCGATCGCATCTCCCGCCAGAGCTTCCCGCCGCGCAATCGCCGTACGCCGCAGCTCCTCGACCGCGTCAAACAGCTCCGTTCCCGCCTGCTCCCGAAGCACCTCGCCCAGCAAGGTCCCCAGCGACCGCACGTCCCGGCGCAGCGGCGCCTCTTTCAACTCACCACGACGAGCTTCGAGTTCCGCAAGTCGTTCCGTCCACGAGGTAGGTGTCCAAAGCGATGGCATATACGTGGATTGTAAGACGGCTCAGTTACGCGTACGGCGGCCAACATGCCCAACCTCCGATCTACCCCGGTTTGGCCGGCCCTGTCCGAAATGCCGCAAACGTCCGCTCCAAACCGTTTTTTGTCGAAACGAGCGGCCGCCATCCCAGCGCCTTCAGCCGCGCGTTTGAAAACCTGTTTCCGCCCCACATTGCCCGCGTTTTGTACGGCGTAAAGATCGCCGGCAGCTGTCCCTTTGATCTCCGGGCGTACCTCTCGACCAAACCCGAGCCCCACAGCAGCATCCAGTAGGGAATCGGCACCGACCGCATCGGCCGCACCCTCCTCCGATACATCTTCAGATACTGCCGCGAAGTCACCAGATCGTCATCGACCACATGAAAGACTTCCCCGGCCGCTTCTGGAGCGAGCGCCGCTACCACAACCGCCTCCGCGCAGTTCTCCACGTAGGTCAGCGGCAGCACATTGCTTCCGCCCATATGGGCAAAGATCCCAAATAGCTTCAGACCCACACGATTAGAAAACTCGCCGCCTCCCGGTCCATAGATCACCCCCGGCCGCAGCACCACCAGATCGAAACCGTACCGGCCCTGATACTCGCGAAACATCTCTTCCTGTCGGAGCTTGGTATGGCTGTAGACATCTCGTCGCTCCGGCTGCCGCTCCACCGGCGTCTCTTCGTCCACCATCGCACCTCGCGGCAGCGAAGCTACACCGACCGCACCGAATGAACTCACCAGTACCACCCGCATCCGCTCGCCCGTTTCCTGTTGTCGCTGCGCGATCGCGTCCAGGAGGTTGCGGCTCGCCACCACTGAATCGAGAAACATCTCGGCCGGACTCCCCTTCATCGCTGCCGCAGCATGGATCACCAGACCGACCCCGTCTACCGCCGCCCCCATCTCCCCTTTGTTCTTTAAGTTCGCCGGAAACAGCTCCAACCGCGACCCTGCATACCGCGCTCCGACCTCGCTCAGCGCCGCTCCCTTCGCCGTATCGCGCAGCATGCATCGGACGTCCATCTGCCCATGCGCCAACAGCCGCTCGACGATCCACCTCCCCAGAAAGCCGCCCGATCCCGTCACCAAGATCTTCATCGCACTCTCTCCGGCGACGCATGCCGTCCCGCTCCAGCCCGATCTCCCGCGTCCTCCCCGGACGGATACACCTGTTCGTAAACCCGCTCCATCATGCTCGCTACCCGGAGCATCTCCCCATACGAGATCGGCAGCTCCGTCCCGCTCCGAATACTCTCGTAAAACAGACGGAGCAGCGTCGACATCCCCGCAAAGAACTGGAACTCGCTCCGTCGGAACATCCCGAGATTCCGACGCCCCTGGGCAAAGTACCGCCCCGCCATCTGAAACGGCGGCGCCAACCGCCCTACCGCACTCGGGTATTGCTGCGATGCCGCCCGCACTACCGTCCGATGGTTAAAATCCACCTCGACCGTTGCTTTCGTCCCGTACACCTTCAACGTGTTCGCCACTGGACGAGCATGGCTCGACAGCGTTCCGTACGCTGACACACCGCCTGCCCGCACCACCACCCGCAGCTCATCTTTCATGGCATCGGTCGCATCGCCCCGCACGCCCTCGCGCCGCCTGGCCGCAAACGCATGCACCTCCGGCTCCACACCCTCCGGGAAGAACGGCGTCATCCGGTTGAAGATGTGGTCCATCATGTTTTGGAACAGCTTTCCCGGAAGCGCATGCACCCAATGGCCCGGATCGCTCATCAACGCCTGACCGTATGCCCCGGCCAGGTCGTACCCGATCAAGGCTTCCACATGCACCGGAGCGCCCAGAGCACCATTTGCCACCAGCCGCTTCAACTCCATCGCCGGCGGGTCGAAGTTCGGCCAGTAATTGATGCTCATTCGCCGCCCTGCGCGTCTGACAACCTCAATCAACTCCCGGGCTTCAGCTTCCCGCATGGCCAGGGGCTTTTCCAGAAATACATGAGCTCCCGCCGCGACGCTCTGTTTTGTCAGCAGCAGATGTACGGCCGGCGGCGTCGTAATATGAACCACATCCAGCAGCTCTGTTCGCAACATCTCCTCAGCATCCGCATACCACTTGGGCACGCCAAAGCGCACCGCCAGCTGTTCGGCCAGGATCGGCTCGCGATCGCAAACCGCCACCAGCTCCGCCCCTGGCAGATATGCGAGCACCTCCGCATGTCCGTCCGCGATCTTTCCGCAGCCAACAATCCCAACCCGCAACGTCTCGCCTCCAGTCAGCACAACCCGCCTTCTGTCACTCTTATCGGCAGATCCTCGAAAAACTTTAGCCCTTTTCTCAACTATGCTCCCACACCGAAGTACCTAAGGGACGCGCTGGTGGGATACTGGATGCCTCACCCACGCGCAAAGGAACCTGCCCTCATGCCCTCCGTTGAACCCCAGAAGTCCCCAGCCAAAAACGTCCTTGGGCAGCCCCTCACGACCTGCGGCTGCGACCCCATGACCGGCTTCTACCGCGATGGCTGCTGCAACACCGGCCGCGACGACCTCGGCGTCCACACTGTTTGCTGCATTGTCTCGGCCGACTTCCTAGCGGCGTCCAAGCGCCTCGGCAACGACCTCTCGACGCCCATGCCTCAGTTCGGCTTCCCCGGCCTCAAGCCCGGCGACCGCTGGTGCGTCTGCGCCGCACGCTGGCTGCAGGCTGTTCAGGCCGGCGCCGCCTGCCCCGTCGTCCTCGAAGCCACCCACGAAAACACCCTCAAGCTCGTCCCCTTTGACCTCCTCATCCAGCACGCCCTTATCCCCGAAAAGCTTCAGTAGCTTCCGATCCGCCTCTAACGCCCCAGTTCGCCTCTAACGGCCCGGTTTGCCTCGCAGCCGCAGCGGGCCAGAACCTCCGTGCCCTCCGCCCTGAGCTTTCCCCTTGACTCCCGCACCTCCGCTGGGCGACGCTACAGGTACTGCAAAAATCCAAACTTCGGCGCACGCTCAACTTCTCAGCGACAACATCGCCAACTCGCTCCGAGCCTGCGTGCCTCGCCGCCAACAGCACCTGCCGGCATCCTCACCGCCGGTCTACCCGCAAGGAGCCCCTCCCTCCCATGAGTCGCAACCTCCGGTCCAAGCGAACTCTCGCCCTCGCCGCCTCCGTTCTCTTCTCTGCCTTCAGCAACCTCTCCGTCCATGCCCAGACCTCGGGCAACGGCAACATCGCCGGCACGATTACCGACGCCACCGGCGCCGCGGTCCCCAACGCTACTGTCGTCATCACCGACACTGACACCGGCGTCTCCCGGAAGCTCATCACGGACAGCAACGGCAACTACACCGCCACCTTTCTCCAGCCCGGCCACTACGAGGTCCTGGCCAGCGCGGGCGGGAGCTTTGGCAAAGTCGACCGCACGGGCCTCGTCCTCACCGTCGGCCAGATCCTCACCGTGGACGCCGCTCTCCCCGCCGGCTCCGTCACCACCGAGGTCCAGGTCTCCGCCGAATCGCCCATCCTCGACACCGAACGCACCGAAGTCTCGCAGACCATAGGCCAAGTCCTTATCAACAACCTCCCCGTCAACGGCCGCAACTGGAGCGACTTCGTCCTCCTCACCCCCAACGTCGTCCAGGATGGCGGCACCGGCCTGGTCTCCTTTCGCGGCATCTCCGGCCTCTACAACCAGAATTATGTAGACGGCGGCAACAACAACCAGATGCTCTTCTCTGAAGCCCGCGGCCGCTCGTCCGGCGCCCCCTACGTCTACTCCCAGGATTCCATCAAGGAGTTCCAGGCCGAAATCTCCAACTACTCCGTCGAGTTCGGGCAGGCTGTGGGCGGACAGGTCAACGCCATCACCCGCTCCGGCGCGAACGCCACCCACGGTGACCTCTTCTACTACCTCCGCTACCCCACCCTCAACGCCCTCGATCCTTACAACAAATACGTCGGTCTTCACGGCGGCAATCCCTTCCTGCTCACCCAGCCTATCCACCAGCAGCAGCAGTTCGGCGGCTCCGTCGGCGGGCCCATCCTCAAGGATCGGGTCTTCTATTTCTTCACCTATGACGGCTTCCGTCGCGTCGGCCGCGTTCTCTATGCCGACACCGACACCATCTCGCTCACACCCTCCGGCGTCACCAGCTCCACCACCACCATCACACCCACGCAGTGCCCCAATACCATCACCGCCACGCAATGCGCCAGCGCGATCCAGTTCCTTCTCACCACCTCCGGCGCCACCTCCGCCCCGCCCTCGCGCTTTGCCCGCGAAAACATCTTCTTTCCCCGCCTGGACTTCCACATCAATGCGAAGAACGACGCCTTCGTCAATTTCAACTTCGCCAACTTCGACTCCACCTACGGCTACAGCAACAATCCGACCTTCACCAATAGCTCCCCCACGACCAATGGCCCCACCAGCTATCACGAGCGTTTTTTGATCGCCGGCCTCACCTCCCAGATCTCCGGACGCTCCGTCAACCAGATTCACTTCCAGTACGGCCGCGATCTTGAGACCGCCGGAGCCAACGCGGCCGGTCCCTCGGTCGGCCTCTCGAACCTCATCACGTACGGCATGCCCAACGCCCTCCCGCGCGTAGCCGAGCCGGACGAGCACCGCACTCAATTCACCGACGTCTTCTCCACTGTCCACGGCCGCCACTCGCTCAAATTCGGCGGCGACGCCAACCTCGTCCACGAGGTCATGATCAACCTCTTCCAGGGTGGCGGTGTCTATAACTACAGTGGATCCACTGCCCTGGCCAACTTCCAGAACTGGGCCGCCGACTCCTTCCGCGGTCAGCCCGGCGACACCGATCCCTACGCCGGTGCGCACTACACCTCCTTCGTTCAGACCGTCGACCAGGTCAACACCGGTCTCCGCGCCGGCGCCGACGACTTCTGGATGAAGATGTTCGACGGCTTCGCCGAAGACAACTGGAAGATCCGCTCGAACTTCACCCTGACGGCGGGCGTGCGCTACGACATCCAGCTCACGCCGCCGCCCATCAAGAACAATACCAATTACGCCCCACTCTCCACCTACTACTCCTCCATCATCAAGAACGTTACCGATCGCGTCCAGCCACGCGTCTCCTTCAGCTGGCAGCCTCAGACCGGCACCGTCGTGCGCGGCGGATACGGCCTCTTCTCCGGCCTCAACCAGGGCTCCACCTACTACGCCATGCGCGTCGAAAACGGCGTCGTCCAGGTCAACTATAACTACCAGGGCTGCGGCACCACATGTACGGCTGCCTCGGCCGCCGCCGCCGGCCTGCTCTACCCTAACCTCCCCTTCATCCCCACCGGACCTCCGCTCTCCTCCTCCATCTATCCTGCAGGCGGAACGGCCCCCGGCATCTCCGGCATTGCCAAACTCGGCGTGCAGAGCTTCCACGGTCTGGACCCCAACTTCGTCCCACCGCTCGCGCACGAAATGGAGCTTGGGGTCGAACAGGCTATCCCCGGCAAAATGTCGTTCTCGATCGGCTACGTCGGCTCGCGCGCCTTGCGCCTGCCCTACTTCCTCGACGCCAATCTCATCGGCCAGACGCCCCACGGCCTGCGCTCCTACAACGTCCTTGATGCCTCCGGCAACCTCATCAAACAGCTCACCGTCCCCGTCTACCTCGCCGGAGTATGCAACACGACCACAGGCGTCTGTACCAGTCCGTCTGATCGCCGCGATCCCCGCCTGCAGAGCTACAACACCGGCTTCAGCGCAGCCAACTCCTGGTATAACTCCGCCGCCGTCACCCTCCGTCGCCCCTTCGCCAATGGCCTCGAACTCCTGCTCAACTACACCTGGTCCCACGCCACCGACACCGATCAGGTTCAGGGCGCGTTCGGAACCTTCTACGGCGGCAACCCGGTACTGGACCCCAACAACCCACGCGCCGAAAACGGCAACTCCGACATCGACATCCGCAACCGCTTCGTCGGCTCCTTTGTCTATCAACCCCGCATCCTGCTCGATAACCGCTGGGTCAAAAACACCCTGGATGGCTTCCTCTTCTCCGGCACCGAAACCGCCTCGGGCGGACAGCCCATCGCCGCCTCCATGTCCGGCACCGTCTACAACGGCGGAGCCACCAGCTACGGTGCCGATGGCAACATCTACGGCGGCGCCATGAGCTCCGGCTCCGGCGCAGCCACCACCGGCCGCCCGCCCCAGATCGGTCGCAACACCCTCCGCGGCCCTGGCTTCAACAACGTCGACTTCCGCATCTCGCGCGACGTCCCCGTCCACGAAAATATCCGCCTCCAGTTCATCGGCGAAGCCTTCAACCTCGTCAACCACCTCATCATCACCGGCGTCAACGGAACATACTCGCAGTACTCGCCGCTCACATCGCCTTCTCTCACCAACCCCAAGCCGGCCTGCAGCACCGTCACTAACTCCTCGGCTCCCGCGGGTTCGGCTGTCCAGGGCTGTATCACCCCATACACCGGCACCGGAACCTCGGCCTTCGGCACACCGTCAAGCACCAACAATACCCTCTACGGCCCCCGCCAGCTCCAGGTCTCCGCCAAACTCTTCTTCTAGCGCAACGTAGCAGCTGGTATTGGGGACCTTTTTTGTTGTTCGTATAGAGGGACCTCTTTGTTGTGGTACAGAGAGCCTTTCTGTGTCGTTCTCGAAGGGAATCTGCGGTTGCTCTTGCTCTTCTCTACACCATCTGCGAATCCGCTCTAACTAACTGCCGAAGGAAAGCGGCTCCATCTACCCAGATGGAGCCGCTCCGCTTTTGTAGACGAATCTTGACTGCAACCGGTTCTCCCTCCACCGAACGCAACTCCTCGCCCTCTTTCTCGCTCATACCTAATGAGGTATTCGAGGAACATCTATGTTAACGTGGAAATCGCTATCCCTCGCTGCTCTCACAGCGGCACTCCTGAGCGGCGCACCGGTCGCGCCCGCCCAGGTATCCATCAACATCGGAGCCGCGCCCGTGTGCCCCTATGGCTACTTCGACTACGCTCCTTATAATTGCGCTCCCTACGGGTTCTACGGCCCGGACTGGTTCAGCGGTGGTTTCTTCATCGGAGCAGGTCCTTGGTACCGCGGCCGCAACGGCTTCTACGGACACGTCGATAACCGATACGATCCACACCACGGCTACAACGGCCCGCTCCCTGACCGCGGCGCGCAGGCCTTCAACCACTTCCAGCCGAACGAGGCGCGTGACGGCCAGGGTCATATCGGCAACGCCGGTCATGAGCCCACCAGGGAGCGCAGCGGCGGCTTCCAGGGCGGTGGACATCCCGGAGGCGGCTCCCACGGGGGCGGCGAACATCGCTAGATTCATTTGTAGATCAAAGCGAGTAGGGTCTGCCCGGCGCGGGCCCTTCCCGTCCTAGCGCAAAGTTGGGCTACTCAGGGACCAGGTCGTAGCTGGATGTGGTACCCGTCCGGCGGATAGAAAAGTTCGGATCCGGATCCCCACCTGAATGCTCCCAAGGAGGATTTGCCTGCTCGGCGTCCCCAACCCTTCGACACAATCTGAACCCCTCCCCCAAAAGTCTCACACCCCAAACCCCACCCAGCTTCTAAACTCAAAGCATGTGTGGAATTGTCGGTTACATCGGCCCGAAGCCCGTCGTCCCCGTCATTATGGAAGGTCTTGCCCGCCTCGAGTACCGCGGCTATGACTCCGCCGGGATTGCCGTAGCTGGCGGGAGCTCCGCAAACGGCTCCGGCCTGTCAGCCTCGAAGCTCCAGCTCCGCCGAGCCTCGGGCAAACTCTCGAACCTCGCCCAAGTCCTCGCCCGCGACCCCGTCCACGGCACCTATGGCATCGGCCACACCCGCTGGGCCACTCACGGCCGGCCTACCGAAGAAAACGCCCACCCTCACCGCGACGGCACCGGAACCCTCGTCGTCGTCCACAATGGCATCGTCGAAAACTACCTTCAACTTAAACAAAGCCTTGTCAGCAAAGGGCACAAGTTCGTCTCCGAGACCGACACCGAGATCATCGCCCACGTCATCCAGGACGAATTGGAACTCGCCGGTGCGCCCGCACCCGGAACCCGCTCGGAGTCGGCCAACGAATCAGAAGCCGTCCTCATGGATGGGACCGGCGCCTCGCGCGAAGCGTTTCCGCCCTTGCGTCCAGCCCTCCCGCTGGAAGAAGCCGTCCGACGCGCCGTCCGACGCCTCACCGGAGCCTTCGCCATCGGCGTCCTCTCCGCGCACGAGCCCGATAAACTCGTCGCCGCGCGCATGGGCCCGCCAGCCGTCCTCGGCCTTGGCGATGGCGAGTTCTTCCTTGCCTCGGACGTCCCTGGCATCCTCCACCACACCCGCAATATCTACTACCTCAATGACGGCGAACTCGCGGTCCTCACACCCACCGGCATCACCCTCACCGACTTCAGCGGCAACGACAAAACCCTTACCCCGCACCGCATCACCTGGGACCCCATCCAAGCCGAGAAGGCAGGCTACAAGCACTTCATGCTCAAGGAGATCAACGAGCAGCCCCGCGCCATCCGCGACACCACCCTCGGCCGCGTCTCGCTCGACACCGGCCACATCTTCCTCCCTGACATCGACATCTCCGCCGACGAATTCCGCAACGCCTCCCAGATCACCATCGCCGCCTGCGGCACCTCCTGGCACGCCGGCCTCGCCGGTAAGTTCATGATCGAACGCCTCGCCCGGCTCCCCGTCGACGTCGACTACGCCTCTGAATTTCGCTACCGCGACCCGATCGCCGACCCCCGCGCTATCGGCCTTCTGATCACCCAGTCCGGCGAAACCGCGGACACCCTCGCCGCCCAAGCCGAACTCATCAGCAAAGGCTCAAAGACCCTCGCCATCTGCAACGTTGTCGGCGCCGCTATCACTCGCCGCGCGCAGGGCACCATCACCACCAACGCCGGCCCTGAAATCGGCGTCGCCTCTACCAAAGCCTTCACCGCCCAGCTAACCGCTCTCTACCTCCTCGCCCTCCACCTCGCCCAGGTCCGCAACACCATCTCCGACCAGGAGTCCCTCCATCTCGTCACCGAACTCTCCAAACTTCCTGGAAAACTCGAAGACGTCCTCCGCTCCGTCGACGACCAGTGCCAGCAGCTCGCCCGGCTCTTCTCCACCTCCAACGACTTTCTCTTCCTCGGGCGCGGCATCCACTACCCCATCGCCCTCGAAGGCGCGCTCAAACTCAAGGAGATCTCCTACATCCACGCCGAAGGCTACCCCGCCGGCGAGATGAAGCACGGGCCGAATGCGCTTATCGACGAGAGTCTTCCGGTTGTGTGTATTGCAACTCAGGACCCCACCGACCCCAGCTCCGTCCTCAAATACGAGAAAACCCTAAGCAATATTCAAGAGGTGACCGCCCGCTCCGGCCGCGTCATCGCCATCGCCATCGATGGCGACACCCACATCCAGCAGCTCGTCGAACACACGATCCACATCCCCCAAGCCCCCGAACTCCTCCTTCCCGTGCTCGAAACCATCCCCCTCCAACTCCTCGCCTACCACATCGCGGTAAGACGAGGCTGCGACGTAGACCAACCTCGAAATCTGGCCAAGAGCGTAACTGTAGAATAGAGCCAGTCAGAGGGAACCACGATTTCCACTCATTCAAATGCGAGTCTGAGTGGGTTGGCTGCTACGGTGGTCATTGAAGGATTGCAAAATGGAAGTCCGCTCGGCGGAAGATTTAGCAAAAATCTACGGAGTAGATTGGGCAGCTCTAGAAGCGGGTCGCAACAAGTCCGCAGTCGAGTACGGTCGACTGTTTGAGGCTTGCAAGGAGCTCGTAGTACCTGATACCAGTCTTGTTGTTTTTGGCTCGCTAGCGCGGGGTGAGTTCACCGATGCCAGCGACATCGACTGGACACTGTTGGTCGATGGAATCACGATTCCAGAGCACTTAGCTGTGGCTAGGGACATCTCTCTTGCGCTCGATAAACTTCAGTCCAAGCCTCCTGGGCGAACTGGCACATTCGGAAATGTGGCTTCGAGCCATAACCTCATCCATTATATTGGTGGCGAGGATGACACTAATACCAACACGACTCGCCGCTCGCTGCTCCTTTTGGAGGCTCGGGCAATCGGAGAGCGTGAGGCTTTTACTCGCGTTAGGAACAACCTGCTCAGGCGTTATCTGGAAGAGGACCTTGGGCTGTGGCGGGAATCTACACGAATCAAGATACCTCACTTTCTGCTCAATGATTTCGCCCGTTATTGGCGGACGATGACAGTGGATTTCGCTGACAAACAACGGGATCGTTTTCATGAAGGGTTTGCATTAAGAAACATCAAGCTTCGTCTTTCGCGGAAGCTGATCTACATGTCGGGACTGCTGTCATGCTTTCGTTGTCACTTAGACTTTCCCAATGACCAGGAACGCGTCAGCTTCTTCAATCGTGATAACGCGCTCGCCGTAGCCGAGCGCGTAAGCACCTATTTGGACAAAACCCCGCTGGACTTGACCGCTGAGACTTTGGCGAAATTTGTAGACAAGACTGCCTTAGTACGGGATTTCTTTGCTGCTTACGACTCATTTCTGGCTCTCCTGAGTGATCCGAGCAAGAGAAAGCAGCTTGAGGCGCTGAATCCAGCTCAGTTAGAAACAGATTCCGTCTACAAAGAAGCTCGAGAAATCTCTCACCTCTTCGCCGATGCTGTACAGGGCATCTTCTTGACGGCGGACAACCCGATCGGCGAACTAACAATTAAGTACGGAGTGTTTTGATGAGTTACATTGGGTACTCGACGGGAGCTATTGCGCTCGGGGACTTCTCTCGCGCCCTCAATTTGCTGGCCCATTTCGGATTTCAAGCTCTGGAATTATCTGCGCTGCGAATTGGTGAAGTTGAGCCGCTCGTCTCAGCAATTCCAATGCTTAATCTAGACAGGTACAGCTATGTGTCCTTCCACGCTCCAAGCTCATTCAGCGGAGACGAGGAGAAAGACTTGGTCGCACTTCTAGAGAAGCTCCCGGAACGCTGGCCGATCGTTCTTCACCCTGACGCCATTCACGAAACGGAACTCTGGCGCAATCTTTCACCAAGATTAGCCATAGAAAATATGGACAGGCGTAAGCCAACGGGACGATCCCCAGCAGAGCTAAGCAAAATATTCAAGTTCTTGCCAGCTGCGAAGTTGTGCCTTGACTTGGGGCATGCTCGCCAGGTTGACTCATCTATGGTCAGTGCATATCAGATCCTAAGCCACTTTAGGGATCGGATCGTGCAGCTTCATGTAAGTGAGGTGGACACATTCAATCGCCACGATCTCATATCAAGAGCGGCCGAGCTGGCGTTCGGGCGAGTGAAGAGATATGTTCCTGCTTCTGCGGCCTTTATCATTGAAAGTAGGGTCAGCGAGTTGCAGATCCAATCTGAAGCCGACAAAGTTGTAAAGATCTTCGCACGAGAGACACAAGAGGGTGTCTCTCCTAGACAGATTGCCTACGCGTAGTGGAGTAGATCGGGCGGATTTGGTAGGCAGGGCGGATGGCCCATTCGTAATCCTAACCACGACGGCTGCCCATTCACAGCGCTTCCTGGCGGGTGAGTGGGCCATCGGGTTAAGGTGAGGTCCGGCCTCAGGACCTCCTTTTGGAACCTGCTCTTTAGCCGCCACACTCCCACCCGGGGGTGGGGGCGGGTGGGATATCCCCCTTCCCGTCCCGGTCAGCCCTCCCGCAAAAAATATTTCTGCGCCGATCCGCAAGAAGCGCTTGCACATCGCCGCCAAGTAGCGGATTGTTGTGCACACACGCAAACCGATCATGAAACGCACTCCAGACCTCGCGCGCAGACTCACGCTCACCTTGCTCCTTGCGGGCTGCTGCTCCCTCTCCGGTTGCTTCAGCAGCGACCAGGCTGCAATTGCGACCGCCAACTTCGATCATGCGACCCACCAGCTCGCCCGATCGGTGACGCTGCTGCTCGAGGACGCGAATACCACTGAGACCGAGCACTATATTGACGCGCAGGCCTTTGAGCGCGCTCCGTTGGCGACATCGGCCATCGACAGCCACCAGATCCTCACACACGCCGAGCTGAAGCTGCGTGAAGACGCACTTGAAGCTCTCGGCCGATACACCGTCGCGCTTGCCACGCTGGCCTCCGGCAAGCCGCAAGCCGAACTCGCCAAGTCCGCGGACGCTGCTTCGGCCAGCCTCAAAGGGGTCGGATCCGACGTGGCCGGCGCGGCCGCTCCCAGCAGCAGCATGGCGGCCGGGATCGTTCAAGCGGCCGTCAGCGCCTCCGAACAGGTGCTGCTGCGGATCGAACGCCGCAAGAGCCGCGACGAGATCCGCTCCAGTGTCCGACTGAGCGAGCCCGCGATCGACGCCCTCCTGTCCCTGCTTCAACAGGAGTCCATCGGCCTTTACGCCCGCGAGCGCTCGACCGCTGACGCCGAACTTGCTCTCGCCATGACCGAGTACAACCGAGTCGCGGCTGCAGCAGCCCCGGACCAGACCCTCTTTGAGCTGGCCGCACGTGTGAAGCGCGCCCGCGAACGCCAGACCCGGGTCCAGATCTCTGACCCAACCCCGGCCTTTGCCGCATTTGCGAAGGCCCACAGCACCCTGGTCGCGGCTCTCCTGGCGCCGACAAGCACTGATCGCAATCGCCTGCTGAACGAGCTTCCGGGGCAGGTGGATACCTTTGCCGGACAGGCAGACTCCCTCGCTCGAACGCTCGATGCTAACCGTGGCGGCGCTTAGGCCCTATGCGGAACTCAAGCCAAAGGAGGCTCTCTCCGTGACCAAGATGGATCTAGTGCTCGTAATCGGCCAAACGCTGACCCAACTCGACGGCGCTCTGGCCGATCCAGCGTTGATTGCCGACCGTCCGGATTGGCAGCAGATGTACGCCATGCGCAAGCATCTGGACGACCAGCAACGGCTGCTTGTCGCCGCCATGATTCAGGCTGACGATGAAGGGTTTCAGGTGCTCGCACGGTCCATCGACGGTTCTGCGGCACAGATCGCACAGTCGATCAAGGACGTTGCCCGCGTGACCGCGACGCTTGGCACGATCGCTCGCATCGCTGCTGACCTCGATCAGGTTCTTAAGCTGGTTTAGCGTCTCTTGACGATGTATGTCCCACTTAAGGACAGACGTGCACCACAACCTTTCCACCTTAAACGTGGTCTGACACCAGAGCGGAGGTTTCCTAGATGTGGAAATGGTGTCACTTAGCGCGGGTCGGCGTCTTCGCGATTGCGGCTCTGACGCTCTCGCTTGCAGCTGCTGGACAAAGCGGACCGACTGCCCAGCAACCGCTTCACCTTTCTGCCTTTGGCGCTGGAACAGGCACGTACACAGGCCTCTACGGCGGCCATAATGCGGGCATCACTGCCGGTGGCGACCTGACCTTTACGAACTTTCGCGGCGTCCGGCCTTCCATTGAGGTGCGTGGAACCTACCCGTTCTGGAAGGGGCAGGTTGACGGCGAGAGGGACATTCTAGGCGGCGTCAAGCTCGAAGGCACTTACGTCCAGCGCTTCCATCCGTATGTGGACTTCCTTATCGGCACTGGCGCGATGAACTACCCGAATGGTATTGCTGTCGGCAATTTTGTGTATCTTCGAACGTCCTCCACCGTGTACTCTCCAGGGATCGGTGTGGACATGGACGTTACTCCACGGTGGGCTGTGAAGGCCGACGTGCAGTACCAGCGCTGGCGCACGCCTGTCCGGCCCTATGAGGAATCGGTGTGGAGCACACCGGTCAGCCTGGGCGTCATCTATCGCTTCGACTTCAACCCACGCCACCGCTCTCGCTAAGGGTCTGTAGTTCGTTCACAGGAAAGCCTCTACAGGTTGAAGAGTTCGCGTAGTCTTTTGGTTTGCGATCGGCTCACCGGGATCTCGGTCTTCTTCGCGTCATCCATGCGCAGCTGATACGTCGATTTGAACCACGGCACAACCTCGCGAATATGCTGCAGGTTCACAACGAAGGATCGATGCGCGCGCCAAAAGGTCTCTGGATCGAGAAGATCCATGAGCTCTTCAAGGGTGCGACAGTTTGACAATCCTTCAAGCGTGGGAGTCGTCACGGTGATTGCACCGCCGTCGATGGTTGCAAAGCAGATCTCTCGCTGATCGACGAGCAACAAGCGATTTTGAGCGCGAACGACGACGCGACCGGATTGCATGCTCGCCGTGGACGGAGGTTGTGGTCGCAGAAGCGGGCGAGCAGCCTGCGTCTGTTCCGCAAGCAAGCGAAGCAGAGCGTCGAGTTTGGCTTCTGTGCCGTGGCTGGATGCAGCTTCAGCGACGGTTGCCGTGGATGCGGGTGGAGGGTCGAGTGGCGGATAAGGAGCATGCTCGACTTCGGGCAAATCTGAGGTCGAGGTGCTGTGCGCTGCTGTCGCGAAGGCGTTGCTTGCGTTGGGCAGCTCCGCGATACGCCGCTTGGCCTTCTCTATGGTTTGGAGCACACGCCGTTTGCTAAAGGGTTTTAGCAGGTAATCGACCGCATTGACTTCGAAAGCACGCACCGCGTACTGGTCAAACGCGGTGGCAAAGACGATTTGCGGAAGTCGGATCTTCCGTTCCAGAAGCTTTTTGAGGACGGCGAACCCGTCGAGGCCCGGCATCTGGACGTCCAGGAAGACGAGGTCGGGATGATGTTGGCGAATCAGATCGATCGCTTCAATGCCGTTCGAACCTTGGGCAAGAACCTGCACATCTTCCGCGCCTTCGAGCAGGTACTGCAACTCCTGACGCCCAAGCGGTTCGTCGTCGATGATGAGAGCCGTGAGGGTCATAGGCTCGGTCAGCTACTCTCGATACGCAGCGAGACGCGCCGGTGCTCCATCGCGTGCCAGATCGCGCCCGCAATGAGCGCAGAAGACGTCCGTGATGCGGACGCCGCGAAAACATTGCCCGCACACAGGCGCTACCTGGAACTGACACTGTGGGCAGAAGTGACACGTGCTGGCGATCTCGGACGAGCAATGTGGGCATCGCAGAAGCATGGGCTGCCGGAGGAGAAAGTACACGACCGCGCCGATCCCTCCCGGCATCAGGATCACAATCAGCATCCAAAGTCGCGCCGACATATTTCTTCGACGGACATCGCGGCTGACGTATCCCACAAGCAGAACGTAGCTTGCGATGGCTGTGCCATACGTGTAGCCCATCAGTAAGCGCATGGGCAGGAGTTCATGTTTGTGGTGCGGCATTACGCCGTGAAACAGATACTGGACGGCGACAAACATCAGAACAGCAAGAATGACCGACCACAGAGGGATGATGCTTAGATCGTCGTGTTGCGCCCTTGCGCGCTCCTCTGAATGAAAGTTGGAGCTGTCAGCCGATGTCGTGCTCAAGATGTCGTCCTTAAAGGGAAAGCTCATCACGTCAGGTCGTTTCCGCCGGAGATACGCGCTCGGCGAAACCATACCATGACGAGCAGGAGCGCGGAAACTGGCAGAAACCAGAGGAGAAGGACCAGCATCTGCGCACTCGCGTCCGGAATGCCGGTGGGGGAGACTTCGTACTGATCAAAGACGTTCCAGACGGCCGCGGAGATGATTAGGAGTAAGACCGAGCAAACCGCGAGCGGAATCCAAAGGGTTCGGCCACGCTGACGTCGGATGGCCAGGGTGCGGGCACGTTCACGAACAACGCGATGAGTACGATTGACGACCTCTGCGCGAGCACCCCCGGCAGAAAGAGTTCCGATGCCTGAGATATAACTCTTGCCCCCGTCTCGGCGGAATTGGCCTTCCACTTCCGAAGCATCCGCCGATTTTTTCATGCGCCTACCTCGGCGGAGCGGCAGGCACGGAGCTTCTCGACCTCTGGCTTCAGCGCCGCCAGACCACGGTACAGCCGTGATTTCACGGTGGACAAGGGAGCACGGGTGACGCCGGCGATCTCTTCCAGGGACAGCTCCTCGAAGAACCGCAGGAGAACAACCTCTCGCGAATTGGCTTCAAGCTTCACCAGGATCTCGCTTACCTCCGCGCGCTCTTCCCGAGTTTCAAATTGCTCCAGCGGCGATGGGCCGTCAAGAGCAATGTCGAGAGGACGCTCGTCGTCCGAACTATCGCACATCGCGTCAAGACTGGCCATGGTTCGCTTGCGCGAAAGGTCGATAACAAGGTTGCGGGCAATCGTAAAAAGCCAGGTATCGAAGCGCGCCTTGCCGTTGTACTGCCCCCCACGGAGCAGAACGCGCATCCATGTCTCCTGAAACAGATCTTCGGAGAGTTCACGATTTCCGGTCAGAAAGAGCAAATAGCGCATCAGCCGGTGCTGAAACTGTTCGATCAGACTGTCGAGCAACTCAGGGTCCTGACGCTTGAGGCCGCGAGCAATCGCGGCGTTCTGCTGCTGCAACTCAAGCGCCTGCGCGGCGGAGATTGGAAGCGAAGTGGCTCGCATCACCCGTTTAGACGAGGCCTGGGACGAAAAAGACGCAAATTTCTGTTCTTCCGCAGGCGGTCATCGAGCCCCCGTCACTGCGGCGGTCCCACATAGGACCGGCCCCAGGCTAACTGTAAACTTGTGTGATGGATGTCCTGTACGGCCTGCACCCGGTAGAGGAAGCAATCCGCTCGGGCGCACGCCAACTCGACCGCGTCATCGTTGCCCGGGATCGCCACGACGATCGGCTTCAGAAGCTGCTTCAGATGTGCCGTGAAGCGGGCGTGCGTGTCTCGCTCGAACCCCGAGAGCAGCTAGCCCGCCTTGCAGGCACGGACGCGCACCAAGGTGTGCTTGCGCTCGCCGCCAGCCGGAAGCTTCTCGATCTCGAGGACCTCTTGCGGGCATCTGCGACAGCAGGGAAGTACCGATTTCTTCTAGCCCTGGACGGAATCGAAGATCCTCACAACCTGGGCGCTCTGCTGCGCACGTGTGATGCCGCGGGCGTTGACGGCGTCATTCTGCCCGAGCGAAGGTCCGCTCCCATCTCAGCTACGGTCGCAAAGACCTCGGCCGGCGCCTCTGAGCACGTCCGCGTCGCGCGCGTTACCAACCTGGTCCGTTCGCTCGAAGAGGCAAAGAGCCGACATCTGTGGGTGGTTGGGCTCGACGAGCGCGGCACGGTCGACTACACCGACTTCGATTTCAAGACAGACTGCGTTCTGGTTCTGGGCCGCGAAGGTGCAGGCATGCACGAACTGGTCAAGAAGACTTGCGATCACCTCGTCCGCATCCCGATGTCCGGGCGAGTCTCCAGCCTCAACGTCTCGGTCGCCGGTGGGATCGTGATGTATGAAGCGATGCGGCAGCGCCGTGCCTCTGCAACGCCGACATCAGCGGAGCAAACCTCACAGACGCGGAAAGCGGAGAAGCCCCGCAAAGGTCTGGGCAGCTAGGTGCGCCTCCTCTCGCTGCTCTTTCTGCTTGCGTTCTGCCTCCCGCTCCTCTCGCTCGGGGCGGAGATGCCCGCATGTCCGGCCGGCTTCTGTCTCGCAGCCATGCAGGCAAGCTCCGGCCGCCCAGCAGCGACGTCAGCGGAACCCGTTCCCAACATCACCGATGCACAGCGGTCGGGTCTTGCGATTACGGCGTACGATCTCGATCTCCACCTCGCTCCGGAGGAGGCGAAGATCTCCGTGCTGGCGCGGATCGACGTCCGCAATCGTGGCTCGGAGCCGATCAGCCTCCTTCCCCTGCAGATCTCGTCGACCCTCCATTGGGAGAGTTTCTCGATGCGCCGCAACGGCCGGATCGAGACCCTCAGCTTTGACCAGCACTCTATCCAAACGGATGCCGACCACACGGGAGCCGTGCAGGAAGGTATCGTACATCTTTCAGAGCCGCTGCCGCCGGGCGCCTCGGTCGACCTCACGGCTGCGTACTCCGGCGAGATCCACCAGAGCACCGAGCGGCTTTCCCGGCTGGGCATGAAGCCCACCGAAGCGACCTTTCGAGACTGGGACGAGATTGGCCCGGAGACCACTGCGCTCCGTGGCTTCGGCCATGTCCTCTGGTTTCCGGTTGCTGGGCGGCAGGTCTTCCTGGGCGATAGCTCCGAACTCCACGACGCTGAAGGGCAGCAGCGTCAGCAATCCCAGGCCGCGCCGTTTCGCCTCCGTCTGAGCGTCTCTTTCCGCGGAGAAGCTCCAGCCGCGGCTTACTTCTGCGGACTTCCGCAGCCGATCGTCTCCGTCCGTGACGATAGCAACGCCCCGGTCGCAGAGTCGCAGGGCGTAGCCACGGCAGAGTGGAGGCTCCCGCGGCTGGGCTTCCAAAGTCCGAACCTGTTTGTGACGGCGACTCCGGCCAGGACCAAAGGCAGGCTCGTCTCAGCTGTAACCGAGCGCGACGATGCCGATGGCAGTCTGGAGCGCTACTCCGATGCTGCCGAGCTTCTCCGCCCACTGCTCGCACAGTGGCTGGGCGAGCATCCTGCTCAGGACTTGACCATCCTCGACCGCGCGGGGGATCACGCCGGGGAACGCTTTGAGGATAAGGCGTTTGCTGTGATGCCGATGGGCACGAACGGAACGCCCGCCCTAGCCCCGGACGAGCTGGCGACAGAGCTGGCCGTTCCGCTTGCGCACGCATTCTTCCACTCGACGCAGCTCTGGCTGGACGAAGGCGTTCCGCAGTTGATGGAGCTGCTCTGGACCGAACAGCGGGCAGGTCGCGCAGCCGCTCAGGCGCAGTTCGCGCCGGACCTCGGTGCTCTGCAGCTGGCAGAGGCCGACGCGGGGGCAGGTTCACCGGAAGGGGTGAAATCGAAGGTGGACGACAGCCTCAACCGATCTACACGCGAGGTCTTCTACCGCACCAAAGCCGCAGCTGTGCTGCTCATGCTTCGCTCCGTTGTCGGTGATGCGAACCTCCAACACGCTCTGCGAGAGGTCCGCCGCGAGCCGAAGCTCGATGCCGATCCAGCCGGCTTTCAGCGTGCTCTTGAAGAGGTCGCGCACCGAAAGCTGGACTGGCTCTTTGACGACTGGGTGTACACCGACAAAGGCCTGCCCGATCTCCGCGTCATCAGCGCGATCAGCAGACCCTTGCCTGCTGGAAACGCTGGCGCGCTGGTGGTCGTCGAGGTCCACAACGACGGACGCGCCTCAGCTGAAGTTCCGGTGACGGTACGATCCGGCACGCTGACCGCCACCGAGCGACTGCTCGTCCTGGGACGCTCCAGCGCCTCGGTGCGTATCGTCTTCGAAGGTCAGCCGCAGGAGGTCCAGGTCAACGACGGCTTCGTGCCCGAGATCGCCGAGTCGCGCCACGTGGTCGCGATACAGCCCCGCTGACTGTTCGCTCGCGCAGATCAGTCCAGACCTGAGGTCCGCCCCAGTCGCGATGTGCGGTCAGATCCAGCCGAACCGGATCTGAGTCGGCAGACGCTGCCAGCATCTCGGCAAGCCCGTCCCCAAACTGCGGGAACGCGGCCCCGAGCGCGACTAGACGCTCTGGATCTGCTGTCCCGCTCACGTGGAGAGAGTATCCGCTCGCGTTGAAAGAGCCGTCCAGCATAACCTCGTTCTTTTCGTCGAGCGCCACCCTGGTGGGCCTGAGGACAAACACCGGCTCATCCGGCTGACTTACGTACGCTGCACGAGGCAAGCTCCGCCGACCTCCCGAACTCACCGCGGAACCAACTTCCGTGTTCAGGATCATGTCGCCAAACACGACAGGCGTGGCGCCCAGAGCGGACCCGCGCACCTCAACTCCGGAGATCTCCGCCTGTCCGCTCCAGATGCTCCCCGGCGGATCTCTGGGCCTGCAGCAAGGTGGCTTGATCCCGGCGGTTGCCTCTCCGGCATCGCGGCTCAGGCTCCCCGAAAGAACTCCCGTGAGAGTTGTCTGAGGCGGCGTTCTTGCGCTGGCGACGCGGAACCAACTCAGAAGCACCTCTGCGGGAATTCGAGCAGCACCCACCTGAACACTCGAGGACCTAAGATTGCGAACATCGGGAATTGTGCCGGTGAGAGCCACCGTCCCGTTCTTTCCTCCAGGAAGGGGCAAACCGCACCTTAGGTTGTCAAAGCTGTGGAGAAGCTTCGTCGCATTCGCCGCACACTCCACATCTACTTGCAACGATTGCACGGGAACAAACTCCGAACGGCGAAGATCTTTCACTCGCAGCCGCGTATGCACCTCGGCCTGCCCCAGCGTTCCGTGCAGATTTGTCGAAAGAATAAACTCTCCACGCAGGCCCACATCCTGTCCGAAGACGATCCGGCTTGCCTCACCCAGCGGCGCTCCACGCCAGCTTGCGTCCAGGGTGATTGGGACCGCACCGAGCGTAGATGCATGACCGAGCGTCGCCTCCATCTGCAAGGCGCCAGAGTCCGAGACAGATGTGTCTGTGCGCAGAGGTTGGGCATCGAGGCGCATGCGCCATTCCCGCGGCCTCGGAAGCCAGAGCGCGAAGTTCGCGTCCACAAGCGAGAACGGCTTCTTCTCGAGTCCCTCCTTGAAGTTGATGCGAGCTCCCTTTGCTTCGATATAGGGGAATCTGGGAGCGTCGCCGGCCTTTGCCTGTCCTGTTGGCGCGGCCTCGATGCGAGCCGCCTTAAGGAGGACGCTTTCAACGTTCCAGCCGCCATTGGGCGCATGCACAAGGTTCACACTTGGCTCGCTGAAACTGATTGTCGAGAACTCAATTCGCCGCCGCCACAAGGAACTCATCCGCAGCGTCGCTTGCACGGAATTGGACCGGATAATCGGCTCCGAACCAAATTCGGCAGCCTCTTCCACGACGAAGTTTGTCAGCGTAAAGCTCGGCAACGGCAGGAGATTCAGAGCGACATGGTCCAGGTGAACGGGACGGCCGAGACTCAGTCCAATGCTGGTGCTGATCCGGCGCTGGTACCGGTTCAGGCTTACAAGCGGCGGCACAAGAAGCAGGGTCGCAATCAGCAGAAGGATGGCCAGAAGGCCAACCAGCTTAGACCGCAAACCCACACGCCAGATCGAAGTCGGGATACTCGAGGGACCTTTGGCCGCGGAACTCGCGTTCCCTGCGTCCGAAGCCACCCAGGAACGAGATGTTTCGATCTGTCCGGTATCCCGTACACCTCGCATGCTGCGCTCCCGAACGTGTCTGGCGCTATCGATAGAACCCAGCACGTCGCAATTTTTACTTCACGAGGTGCAGCGTTCGATTCCAGCGCGTCTGGTCAAAGATGTGGACCAAGATGTGTCCCACAAAGCTCAGGCGCTCCCCGATGCTCTGCTTGTTGATCTGGTCGGCAGGCGTCTTGAACGACCAGTACACAAACAGCGGCCGCCCAACGATGTTCTCCCTCGGCACAAAGCCCCAGAAGCGTCCATCGAGGCTCTCGGTCCGGTTGTCACCCAAGGCAAAAACTTTTCCCGGTGGTACGACGAGATCTTCTCCCTGGATATGCGACGGTAGATCGATTGCCCAGCTCGCCGTCACGTCGTCATTGCTGCTCGGCGCAACCGCCGGGAAGTCGTCGCGGTAGGCGTTGTAGGCGTGCATCGGATTTCCGTCCGAGGTTGGTTTTCCCGCCTGCGGCTCGTTCTGCGCGACACCGTTCAGGTAAACAACGCCGTTCCGGAGATGGATTCGGTCGCCCGGAATCCCGATCGCGCGCTTTACTAGAAAGAGATCCGGCTCGCCCGGCTTCAGAAACACGATTACGTCTCCACGATGCACATTGCGGTAGAACATGAATGGCGCCCATCGCGCGGGCGGCGCCAGCGAGATACGATCGACCAGAACGTGGTCGCCAATCAGAAGCGTCTTCACCATCGAAGCTGAAGGAATCTCAAAATTCTGGAAGATGAAGGTCATGACGAAGAGCCCGACCGCGAGCACGCTGCAGATCGAACTCAGCGACTCGAGCGCTGTCTCTTTCTCTTCGGTCGCAGGCGTTTCAGCGACGATTGGTTCCGCTTCGAGCGTGGCAGTCTTCACGGTCTCTCTCTTCTCCGCTCTTCCGCGGGGTCTCTGCCAGTGTACCGCTAGACCGCATCCAGAAAGGTCCAGAGCCGCGACGCTGACACCAAAGTCACACCTCTGCGCTACCGAATTACTCGCAGAATGCGCTTCCAACGAATGGACGGGAAGAGAGCATTGCTGATGTCGCCCCGGGGCGAGGCAGCATCTGCATCCCTCAACCCGGACTCGCGCCCAGGCTCGCCGGCACCTTCGCCTGGACGCACAGAGAAGTAGATGAGAAGCGGTCTGCCTGCGATCGCCGCTCGCGGAACCAGACCCCAGTACCGGCTATCCTCGCTGTTATTCCGATTGTCCCCAAGCACGAAGTACCGTTCGCGCGGAACTGTCAGTTCTCCATTTTCGACCAGCTGATGAAGCTCGGTCCACCACCGCGAAGTCACCTCGGGATCAGTGCTCGAAAGGTGCGGGAAATCGTCCCGAAACGGATCCCGCTGGCTCGGCCCATATACGGTGTAGGGCTCTGGGAGCGCACGTTCATTGACGAAGACAACGCCGTCGCGAATCTTCAGACGATCTCCCGGCATGCCCACCACGCGTTTCACCAGGTGCAGCGAGGGATCGACCGGGTAACGAAACACGACGATATCGCCGCGATGCACGTCGGCGCGGGGCAGCGGGTCCGCGAACCGAAGTGCGTCAGGTCTATCCGGTGGCTCCTTCTCGATCAGGAGAAAGTCTCCAATCAGAAGCGTTCGCTCCATCGATCCAGAGACAATTCGCGAGGGTTGGATCAGAAACGTCGTGATAAACAGAGCGATCACCACCAACGGCAGAAAGGAACGAATGGCGGAGAACAGGTCCGCACGATAACCATGCACGGCAAAGTGTCGTACAGGTGTCCTCTTCGTGGAGCCGGCCTGTGGTTCTCGACCGCCAGGTTCCGGTCCTCCGGCTTCCACCTGTGAGTGAGACAGGAGAGATGGATCGCTTTGCGACACGGGCGGATCGCTCAATCAGCAACCTCGGCTACGCTCGAAGCGCGACAATCCTTGTCGGCGATGCGGTCGTCGGCAATGCGGTCCAAGGCAATGCGGCTCAACGCAATGCGGGCCGCTTCTTGTTGTGCGGCCTTCTTGCTCCCGGCGACAGCTTCGCCTAGCGGCTCCAACACCCCGCCGTCCGCCTCAAGCCGCACCTCCACGCGAAACTGTCGCTGGTGGTCCGGTCCTGTCTCCTCGAGCGTGACGTAGCTTGGCCGACCGCCGCCGATCGCCTGGAGACGCTCCTGCAGGGCAGACTTGAAGTCGCCGATGGCGCCGCTAAAGGTCCCACCTTTTTCTAACGCACGCGCCAGATCGGGCAGGGAGGGCTCGATCACGTGCTGCTCGATAAACTTTCGCGCGGCCGGGAGACCCGCGTCCAGATACAGTGCAGCGATCACCGCTTCGAGCGCATTGGCGAGCAGAGCTGTCTTTTGTCGACCGCCTGTGCGCTCCTCCCCACGACCCAGCCGAAGCGACTTGCCAACTCCGATGCGTTCGCCCACCCGCCCGAGATGCACTCGGCTGACCAGCGAGGCCCGCAGCCGCGTCAGCTCACCCTCGCGCGAATGGGGGAATCGCCGGTAGAGGTACTCGGCGGCGACTAGCCCGAGAACGGCATCCCCCACGAACTCCATCTGCTCATTGTTCGTCAACGGATCGAGCGCTGTTTCAGGATCGGATTCAAACGCCAGAGACCGGTGTGTCAGAGCGCGTTCAAGCAGCGCCGGATCGCGAAACACGTGGCCGGTTAGACTGTCCGCGAGTGAGATCGAGATGGATCTAGGCTGGTTCAATGTCCGTCCCCTCAATAGAGAGGGTTCCTTGACATCTACTTTATCGAATCCGACGAGAGGCGCGTGCGGCCGGACGATCTGGAGCGCAAGTGTCGCGCGCTTCCCAGGCTACTTAGGGTTGGGAGGACGATACGCGTCCTTCTCGGCCTTGCCGCTCGGATCCAACGGTCCATCCTCGCTGTCAGACGCAACCGGCGTCTCCCGCTTTGGCAGCGCAAACGGCGCTCGCAAGCCCTTGTCTGCCGCAGCTCGTGCATCCGGCTGACCTCCTGGGACTTCCAGGGCCGCACGATACTCTTGAACGGCCCGCTTGCGATCGGGCGCCGTGTCATACAACCGGCCCAGATAGATGTGCGACCAAGCCAGCGTCCGTGGATTCTTGGACGTCGCCAGAGCCTGCTGGAAATGAGCGATCGCCTCCTCGGGCTGCCGCTCCATCACGCCGATCCTCGCCAGGATGTAGTGTGCTTCAGCATGATCAGCATGCGGGTCGGCGAGCGCCTTGCCGGCGATCTCCTCCGCCCCCGTGGCATCGCCTTGCATCATCTTCAACTCCGCCAATCCCAGCCCCGAGGGGGGCATCACCTGCCGCGCCACCACGTCGTGCGTCGCCTCCGGCAGAAACGTGATCTCGCGCGCACGATGCCGCTGCCGGTCAACATCCATGCCATAGACCATCGGCCCTATATTGTCTTTCAGGCTGATGCCGTCTCGCTCCATCGCAATCAGCTGGCCGTAGAAGTAATCCACCAGAACCCATCCCTGCCGCATGGCCAGGTCCACCGATCGCCGCCGCGCTGCTTCGGCCTCACGGTTATAGAGGTTCATCTCCGCCTCATAGCGCTCCGCATCGCCGCGCAGGCGCATAACGTCCGGCCGCTTCGGCTTCTGAATCCCGGTCTCCATCGTTCGAGCTTCGATGGCTTTGATCAAGCACTCGGCCAGCAGAGCAACGATGTCCGACTTATAGGTGAAATCCAGGGGTGCATCGGCAACCGACTTCAGCATCGGCAGAAGCCGGTCCATTGCCGCCGCCCGCGCGTACACCATGGGCTCCACCTCATAATGCAGATAGGTGTGCCGGATCTGCTCCATATGAGCGTTCGCGGCATCCTCCCCGTTGGGCGAGGTGACGATCACGTAGTTCGGGCCGTAGATGCGAGCGTTCACCGCCGAAGGCGCCAGCATCGGCTCTAGAAGTACCAAGAATCGTCGGCCATCGTAGCTGCTCACCGCCGATTTCAGATAAATGTTGGTGTTCAGAATCATTCGCGTCAGCTGGTCATGTAGCCCATTCACTAAGGCCTCGTACTGCGGCCGGTGGCGAAGCCAGATCACATGAAGTCGCGTCTCCTCGTTGAACGTCCGGAGCAGCGGAAGGATGTTGACAATCTGAGTCGAATCCGGCGGAAGCTCGGTCTCATCCACGCTTGGCGTCAGCTCCGGCGTTAAGAAGAGCGACAAGGACACGTACTGGGCAATGTTTCTGCCGCGGTCCGCGAGCGTATGCTGCTGGACGTACGTGCAGAGAGCGTCTCTGCTCGCGCGCGCCTTTGCCGAAGCGTTGACGGCCTCGTCGACGTCCCGCCGAACCTCGCGCCGGACAGGGTTCGAGGCCGCAAGATCCGCGTCGTACCCGCACGCATTCAGCGCGACGGCAAGGTCGAACAGCGGCTCGCTCGTCTCAAGCGTAACCGCCGCGCCGGCCGCCTCGGGCTGGGTTCCAGGCTTCTGTCTGCTGCTGGAAGTCTGTGGCGCTGCCGCCTGGCTGCTCTCCGATGCACTGCTGCTCGAAGAGCTCTGGCTCTGAGCGACTGCGCAACAGGTCGCAGCAGAAAGAACGATCATCAGTACGCCACGAGAGACCAGCCTCACCCGGGAACAAGGTGTGGAATCTTTCCGTACGTGGCGCAGTGACAGCCAGGATGAATACACAGTAGAGGGACGCACCTGTGAAGTTTAGGGGAGCGCTCAGAGCCTTGGCAAACCACAGCTTCTCGCCCGACCAGGTCCGCTCGGCCCGTTAGCCCCGAACCGAGATACCCTCGTACGTTAGAACCACGTGACTGCGGACCGGGATCCCAAACACTCGCGCAGGCTCAAACACGCTCAACAGGAGCTGGTCCAACACCTGCTGCTGCACCGCGACATCTTCCGGCCCCGAGACAACCCGATAGTCGTACACCTGCCCACGATCATTCACCGACGCTTCCACAACGATGGTTGTGTCGTGGGTCGTTTGAATCGCCCGTGGCCGAGCTGCCGAATACATGTAGTGCGGCGTCGTCATGGCGCCCAGAGGCTCGTCGTTTGCCATGACAGGCTGGGGCGCGGCCACAATGCCGACCAGAAGCGCAATCCCGCCTAGCAGAACAATCGTCCCCGCCAGACCCGCCGAGGCCTGCAACAGAAACGGTCGTACAACATTCTGCCACTTCAGCGTAAGCCGTTCGGTCCGAGCGGCACCAGACCGGGCACTCTCATGCGAGATCGCAAGACGCAAGCGCAACGCGAGATCGAGAGGTGGCCGCACCGGCCCCAACGCCGATAATTGCTGCTGAATCCGACAAGCCGTCTCGAACTCTCCCAGACACGCCGGGCAACGTCTCAGGTGAGCATCGATCTGCTGCATCTTGCGGCCGGACACAGCTCCATCGATATATCCTGAAAATCCCTCCTGAACCGAACCGCACTCGTCCGAGACACGCCTGGATCCGATCAGCTTTGAGACGTTCAGAACAGAATTCATCGCGTCACCCTGCCTGTCTGAAACCGGCTCGCGAGACCATCGCTCGAATGGTCAGACAGGACCTCCGCGCTGAGCAATCCACGTAACATGCTCCGTCCTCGGGTCAAACGCGACTTCACCGTTCCAAGATTCACGTTCAGAACCTCTGCGATCTCCTCATAGGCGAAGCCATCGATCTCGCGAAGAACCACCACCGTTCGGAATTGCTCCGGCAGATCTCTCAAGGCAGCATCAATGCGAGCCCTGACCTCACTCTGCGCCGCATGGTCAAACGGACTCTCGCCCTTTGCCGCCAGAAACTCCAACAGCGGCGCCGCATCTTCGTCTGCCTCACGGTCGGAGCTATCGATCGTGATCTCCTGCCGCTTGTGCCGGCTCCACCACCGGCGGCGGTTGGAAGCCTCCCGCAGCGCAATCCGATACAGCCACGTCCGGAGGCTCGCCTCTCCATTGAAGCTGCGGATACTGCGAAACACCTTGATAAACACTTCCTGAGTAACGTCCGCTGCGTCCGTTGGATCGTTCAGGCTGCGAGCGATCAGCGAAAAGATCTGCTGATGATATTGCGCGATCAGAACAGCAAACGCTTCCTCTGAGCCGGCCTTCAGCTCAGCAATCAGCGAAGCGTCCTCCGCCTGAAGTCCGATTGCGCTCGCCAGATTTGCCATCGCGACTCCCGCCTGCATCGTTCTCTCCCTGTAAACTACGACCTCTGCTGAGGTTGTGCAACTCTAAACCCAAACTGCGCCGCCGGCGGCCGAGTGCTCGCTCACTCTAACCTCTTAGACACCGGATAGGCACACTTTGGTCCTGTTTGGATCACGCAAATCCTGTGTGAGTACCTCATCGGACCAAACACGCTGCCCCAGATCGCTTCTTCCTGTCCGCTCGCCTCGCTCACACATCCTCGTTGACGAAAGTGGTCCAGTCATCCAGAATAGAACGAGTCCCTCCCAAAAGTGTGGGCCTGTGGCGCAGCTGGGAGCGCGCTTCCATGGCATGGAAGAGGTCATCGGTTCGATCCCGATCAGGTCCACCAATTCATTCAACAACTTAGGCCGCACATTCTGGGAACAGTGGTGCTTTTCCGGGAACAGTATGGGAACACTCCATTTCTGACCCGTCGGAGGAAGCTGTTTTTGGCTTCCGGTTAAACAGCACATCGACGGCTTTGCGCTGCGCGATACGTTTTTTCTCCATACCCGCCTGCGCGTAGACCTCCATGGTCGTGCTGATCTTGGCGTGCCGCATCAGTTCCTGCACCACCTTGACATCGTTGCCGGTTGCGGCCAGCAATGAGCTATAGGTACGCCGGAACGTATGCCAGCCAATCCGCTTCTTGATTCCCGCTTTGCGGGCGATTGGTTGCAGAATCTTCGCGCGCAAGCTGTCCGGCCAGAGCGGTGTCTTGCCGAAGGTCCGGTCACTGGCGAAGATCCAGTCCTCGAGTTCTGGATATCCGCAAACCGGAAGCCACGCCAGCAGTCCCTCCGCAACGATGTCATCAAGCGGCACCGGCTGTTCGGAGATCTCGGTCTTGCATGGACCGATGGCTCCATCTGAGTAGGACCGAAGAACATCCGCCGTGCAGGTAGCAAAATTGATGTCCTCCCATTTCAGGCCGAGGACTTCGCAAATCCGCAAGCCGGTCGTCGCACAGATTGTTCCCATGAGCCGTTCCCGATCCGGCAAAGCCACCAGCAGAGCACGAAACTCCTCTGCCGTAAGCACATCCGGTCTCCGCAGACGCTTCGAGCTGACCCGCACCATGGCAACCGGGTTCTGGGTAAACCATCCCCAGCGGATGCCATGACGAAAGATCATGCTTAGTACATTGCGGACCTTCGCCCGGCTTCCCGGTGCGAGTTGGAGCGATTTCAGCCACTCCTCCACCTCAATCGTGGTGACGCGACCCGGAGGATAGTCTCCCCAGCGCGGCACGATGTGGTTTTCGAGATTGCTGATGTACCCCAACTTCGTCGACCTCCTTTTACCCTCGTGATTGTCCATCGGGGTTTCTTTCAGCCGGTAATGCTCAACGAGCTTCCTGACTGTTTGCGGCGGTCCAGCTTGCTCGACCGCATGACGGTTGATGCTGAGGCGAAACGTCTCCGCCGCCCTTAGCGCATCGGCCTGAGTTGGGAGCTCGCGCACCGTACCCAGAATCTGTTTGCGCAACTGACGGCTGCCTTGCTGATTCGTCTCGCGCCAGCGGTAGACCCATACGTCGGAGCCGCTCTTACGTGGCTCCGTGTAGAGAGTTCCAAATTGATATCGTGGCCGTTTCATAGAAGTTTCTTCCTTTCTGATGAAGGGCCCTGGTCGCTGACCAATGTTACCTCTGTCCGCATCCAGTGATCGAGTTCCGAAAGCCGGAAACGCCAGTTCTTTTTCTGACCTTTGCCGGGTATGCCATGCGCAGGCAGCCTCCCTCTACGCGCAAGTCCCAGCAAGGTTTTGCGGGGCATATCTAGAAACGAAGCCGCGCGATCCGCACTCACAAACGGCTCCGGTGTAAGCGGAGAAGAAATCGAAGTTTGCACAATTGACCTCACACACAAAGCCTTCAGGCAATGTGCCCTTGCGTCCCCGAAATCCAGGAGTGCCCAGGGAGCGCCTCTGAGATGGAAGATACGAAGATTTCTGAGGTCGAGGGTATGCAGTTGTTAAAAGGGGTGTGCAGGTTCTGCACACTGCTCCATGAACGGCTCATGACTGTCAGACAAGTCCGTTGGGAGTCATTCCGTGTAGAGCGAACTCCCGGTTGTGATCTCCGCTGAATCGGGCACCCGCTCGGGGTTTTACCGGCGTCCTGCGGCACGGCGGGACTCTGCTTTTCCGGTTCCTCGCCAAAACAAACTTTTCGCAAAGAGCGCGAAAACTTTCTTTTGGGTCCCTCCCTAAAAAGCGTCCCTTGGCCTTGGAAGCCTGACCCACTCGCGTCGCTTCGCGCAGTGTGCCCCGACTCATCGGGAGACCACACAAAGCGGAGTGACATCATGAACACGAATACGATGCAACAGCAGCTTCCAGTCAACGAAATCCTTCATGGCGACTGCATCGAAGCCATGCACAAGATGCCAGCGAACAGTGTTGACTTCATACTCACCGACCCGCCATACCTGGTGAACTATCGTGACCGGGATGGGCGCACTATCCAGAACGATTCCGATGCAAGCTGGCTCAAGCCAGCGATGGCGGAAGCGTACCGGGTGCTGAAGCAGGACCGTGTGGCGATCATGTTCTACGGGTGGACAAAGGTCGATGCATTCTTCGACGCCTGGAAGAGCGCGGGATTCCAACCTGTCGGACATCTGGTGTTTCGCAAGACGTATAGCTCGAAGAGCAGGTTCCTCCGCTATCAGCACGAGCAGGCATTTCTCCTGGCCAAGGGCAGACCTCCACTGCCGAACCAGCCACTTGGTGACGTTATGGACATGCCCTACAGCGGCAACAAGCTGCATCCGACACAGAAACCGTTAGCGGCGCTTGCGCCTTTGGTTCGCAGCTTTTCACTTGCTAGCGATCTGGTACTCGATCCATTCGCTGGCAGCGGCAGTTCCTGTGCGGCAGCTCTCCTGACAGGCCGTAAGTATCTCGGTATCGAGATGGACGAAGCGTACTTCCGGGAGGCTGCGAGCCGCATGGACCGGGTGAAAGAGAGGATCTCTGCGAAGAGGTCCTCCTCTTCATTCCCACGCCTGATTCATGATGCATGCGTGACGTCGTGCCTCAAGGCGAACCAGCATTCCGCGATGTGATCGTCGTTGCCTTGACCCACGCCGCCCCGCATGTTCTCTGCTGGTCATCGTGGGAATGAACGGGTTTGGGCATTCCTGCCTCTGCAATCTTGACTCTGCTTCCCGACCACTTCCAAACGCTCCGGGCAACGGGGAACGCCCCCGACTCGCATTGCAATCCATGTGCGGACGCTGCACATCCCTCGCGGATTATGCAATGGCTACACGCCCCTTTCAGCCTTAACTTCGCTCCAGACATTGCAACGGGGAGTGCCCCTCGCCGAAGCGCAAATGAAAGGAGTCTATGCAAAACCCTCTTCCACTCAAACGTCCCCGCTTCCTGTGGATGCGAAAGCATTCCCGGATGTTGGGCATTCCATCGCTGATGTTCCTGGCGTCTCTACCCGTCTACGCCCAAGCAACTGGCGGCGACCCGTGGGACAACGCAGTCAACGTCCTCAGAACCGCGTTCACCGGCACGATTGCGACCGGGCTGTCGCTGGTCGCCATCGTCGTCGGAGGTCTGATGTTCGCCTACGGCGAAGGCCAGTCCAAGAAGGCCCTCGCCGGAATCGTCTTCGGTGTTGGCATGGCGATCGGCGCAGTCAACTTCATGGCTTGGCTCTTTCCATGAACAACGGAAGAGAGGAGGTGATCCATGTCTAAGCCAGTGGACGGCAGGGTGAGTCCGGTGTTCAAGGCCATGAACCGTCCGCTGACTGTTCTCGGAGCGGAGCGACGGCTGTTCTTCGTCGCTCTGATCTCCGGGGGTGCGATCTTTTCTCTGCTCCATTCCTTGCTCGGCGGAATTGGCCTGTTCATCGCGGGCGTCATCATCGCCCGCATTGCGACAAAGCATGATGTCGAGATTATGCGGGTGCTTTTCAACTCCGGTAAGTTTCGCCGTCGATACGACCCCATGAAGTGGGAACCCTCACCAATCACGATCAGGAATCGCCGTGCTCAGAGTTGACCACATCACGAAAGACTGGAAGGAAGCGGGTTCATTCGCCGCCCAGGTGAACCTGTACGGCTTCTGGGATGAACACTGCTTCTTAACGAAATCCGGGGACCTCGGTGCGACGCTACACATCGGCGGCATCGATTACGAGAGCCTGGACCGCGCCGGTCGTGCCTATGCGGTCAAGCGTCTCGAAGCGGCCTTCCGCTCGCTTGACGACAAGTGCCGTCTCTACCAGATCCTCTTCAAGCGCAACCGGCCAGCGATTCGCCACGCCTTAGTATGAGAACCCGCTTATTCGCGCCGCCGTGGAGCAGCGCAGCAGATTCCTGCAATCGAAGGCAGACCGCCTTTACAGCATCGAGATTTACTGGGTCGTCATGATCGACGGCAGTTACCAGAAGACTGGCTTGTTGCACGCGCTCACGCAATTGCCGAAGCATCCGCGCTCGTCGCTGCGCGACTTGCACGCCCTCCTCTCAGGCAATAAGGAACGCACTCTGCTTCATAGACAGATCGAGCGCGACCGGCTCCGGCTGCAGCAGAAGATCAACAGTTTGAATGGGCAGCTAAACGACCTCACCACGGTCGAGCTGCTAGGGGCGGAGAAGACCTTCCGGCTTGTCCGGCGTCTCGTTAACTTCCGCCCCTCCAAGATCGATGACGCTCCGCTGTGCGGTACGCGTCATCTCGACTGGCAGGTCTGCGGCTCGGAGCTGGAAGCTCATCGCGGCTACCTGCGAATGGATAACGATTATGTCCGCGTCCTTACCCTGAAAGAGCTTCCCGGCGAGACCAGGCCATTGATCCTCAATAGCCTGCTCGACGTTGCAGCGAACTTCCACGTCGTCACCGAGTGGCATCCTGTCGACAACGCCAAGGCGCGCAAAGAGATCGCGTCGCGCCGCCGGCACTACCACAATTCGAAGACTAGCTTCGTCTCGAATCTTCAGGACCGGCAGAATACCGCGAATCAAGACAATCTGGTCGATGACTCGAAAGCCGCCGCCGTCGCGGAGCTGGGGAACGCGCTTACCGCGATGGGCATGGAGGGTAAGAGCTTCGGTGAGTTCACGCTCTCCGTCGTGATCTATGACGAGGACCGCGTAAAGGTTGAGCACGCTGTCGCCGAGTTCCAGAAGCTCTTCACCCAGCACGATGGCCTGCTGTACGAAGAGCGTTACAACCTGCTCAATGCGTTCTTCGCGACGATTCCAGGCAATCGGCAATTCAACCTTCGTAAGCAGTGGGCGCTCAACTCCAACTATGCCGACCTGTCGTTCCTTTTTACGGTCGACACCGGCTCCCGGTGGAACCCACATCTCGAACGCGAGTACCTCGCAGTTCTTGAATCGACGCACGGCACTCCCTACTTTCTGAATCTGCACGCAGGCGATGTGGCGCATACCCTGATGCTGGGCGCGACGGGCGCAGGGAAGAGCTTTGCGGCTTCGACGATTCTTCAGTCCGCTCAAAAGTACGAGCCGCTGACCTTCGTGTTCGATCTCGGAGGCAGCTACGAAGCGCTCACGCGCGCTTTCAGCGGGACGTATCTGAACGTCGGCCTCAAGAGTCCGGGCTTCAGCATCAATCCGTTTTCACTCGAACCGACGCATGAGAGCCTAAATTTTCTATACCTGTTTCTCCGGGTGCTCATAGAGTCCGGTGGCCGATATGAGCTGAGCACCGCCGATGAGAAGGCGCTCTACGCTGCGCTGGAGCGCATTTACAAGTTGCCGCGCGAGATTCGAACGCTGACTAATTTCGCGTCTATTCTTGGGCCGCTGGGCGAACGGCTGCACCGATGGACACAGGGCGGATCGCAAGGGGCCGGGCAGTTTGGATACCTCTTCGACAACGTCGACGACACGCTGACGTTCTCCCGCTTCCAGACCTTCAACTTCGATGGCTGGTCTGAATATCCAGACATTCTGGAACCGCTGCTGTTTTACGTCCTGCAACGGGCGTCTGCGGAGATCGAGAGACCGGAGATCATCGGGACCTTCAAGATCTTTCTGATCGATGAAGGATGGATCTTTCTTAAAAACAGAATAATCCGCGACTGGATCACTCGCGCCGAGAAGACGTGGCGAAAAAAGAACGCCGCCATGATCCTGGCCACGCAGTCAGTCGTAGAACTCGCGGCTTCTGACATGCTACACATCGTCAACGAGTCCTGCCCCACCAAGATCTTTCTGTCGAACCCGAACATCGACCGCAGGCTGTATGCCGATACCTTCCAATTGAACGATACGCAACTTGAGCTGTTGGAGTCCCTTGTCCCGAAGCGCGAACTGCTGCTGATCCAGCCGCGCGGCACCAAAAAGCTAGTGCTCGAAGTCGATCCACTCGGTTATTGGATGGCGACCAACAACGCCCGCGACAACGTTCGCAAACAGGATTACTTCGCCCGCTTCGGCCCGGAGCAGGGATTGCTGCGCCTGGCTGAAGACTATCCCAACCCACTTAACACATAAGGAGAATCATGCGCCCATCACCCATCGTCCCGCTGTTACTAGGCTTGGCCGCGACCGTGGCTCACAGTCAGCAGACCGCCCGCCTCGTGAAATACCACGCCAACGACATCGTGAGTGTTCGCGCAAAGATGCGCTACACCACGCTGATCGAGCTTCCGACAACTGAAAAGATCATGGAAGTCGCTACCGGCGATAAGGACTTCTGGATCATCGACACGGTTGGCAACTACTGCTTCCTGCACCCGGCGAAGGAGGGCATTCATTCCAACCTGAACCTCATCACCGACAAGGGCACGGTGTACTCGTTCACGCTTGACGATGTCGAGTCCGGCGATCCCGACCTGAAGGTCGTGATCCAGCCGTCCGACCCTTCCTCGCTCTCCGCCGCTAACGGCGTCAGCAAGCTTGTGTCTGCCAACGAACTGGAAGCCGCCCGCGCCCAGGCACAGGTAGCACAGGCCCACGCTGCTGCGGCGGTCGAGCAATTCCGTGCCGATTACTCCACGCAGTCGCTGAAGTTTGATTATGCATACCACGACGAAAAGCCATTCGATGTGTCGGCCATCTACCACGATGACAAGTTCACCTATATCAAGTCGACCGCGTCTGAGAAGTTCTCCATCTACGAGCTGAAGGACGGCAAGCCCGACCTCATTACCTTCCAGTTGAAGGACGGCACCTACGTGCTCCCGACAGTTGTCGACCACGGCTATCTCGAAATTGGGAAGCACAAGCTGGACTTTCAGCGGAAAGCTCGGTAGGAGGCGCGATGTCAGACGAAAAGCAAGTTCCAGCAGCAGAGCAGCTGGCTTCGCCGCTGCCTCCTGAGAACGCCTCCGGTCTCCGCGACAAGCGCGTGAGGCCCGAAAGCGTCGTCCCTAAACAGGCGCAGAGCTACGTTATCGCTGGACTTGCCGTGCTCATCCTGATGGCCGTCATGTTCTCGAAGAACCATGCCCGGCCAATTGCGAAGGATGTCGCACCTGCTCCCGTCTCTGTGTCCACGGACCTGAACCAGCGGAAGATTCAGGAGCTGGAACAGGACTTGAGCGCGGACCAGCGCCAAAGCCAGCAACAAGTCCAGAGAGCGGGTGCAGGGACGTTACAGGCAGGCATGGCGGCCAACATCAATCCTGCGCCGGCAGGCGTTGCGTCTCCTGCTTCGCAGTTGCAGCCGACTGCGCCGGTCGCAAGTGCCGAGCCACCTCGCGACCCGGTTGCGGACGCGGAAAAGGCGCTGGCCTTCAAGGCCCGCTTCGCGTCGAACCTCGTCTCCGCCGGTGATGGCGCTTCGCGCCTATCGGCGGAACCATCGGGCACCAGCGTGGATGCTTCGGCTCGCTCTTCGAGCTTGCCGCAGGCTGCTGCTGCGCAGGTTGCTGCCGCTGACACAGCCAGCAAACGTGCGCCGGAGGTGAACCTGAACTCCGCGCATGGTCAACCTTTTGTGGTTTTTGAGGGGACCACCCTTGACACCGTGCTGGTCAACCGGTTGGACGGCGAATTTACCGGACCGGTCAAGGTCATGATCACTAATCCGGTCTACAGCCAAGACCGTCAGCACATGCTCATCCCCGAGGGAGCATTCATCCTCGGCGATGTGCAGAAGGTCGCCGGTCTCGGACAGAAGCGCCTCGCCGTCGCTTTTCATCGTCTCCTGATGCCGGATGGTTACTCCGTCGATCTCGACCAGTTTCACGGTCTCGATCAGGCGGGGTCCACCGGACTCAAGGACAACGTGAACAATCACTATGCCGAGATCTTCGGTGCATCGATTGCCCTTGGTGTTATTGCCGGAGCTGCCCAGTCCTCCAACTCCAACCAAGGTCTTTACCAATCTGGCTCAGAAGCGTATAGATCCGGCATCGCTTCGAGTCTCTCGCAGTCGAGCACCAACGTCCTCGACCGCTACATCAACATCCCGCCCACGATCACGGATCCGCGAGGGTCATCGGATCAAGGTTTACATCACCCCAGGACATGCTTCTGCCTGCATATGAGAACCACGATATGCCGGCAGTGATGTAGCGCGTCGTCTTGCCCTTTCTATCCACCTATAGCTCCACGGAGGTTTGACCATGAAGTCGACCTAAGCTGCACGTCCTTTCTCTCGCCGTAACAGCTGCGCTCGCGCCGCAAGCGCACGCGCAGTTCGGCTCCGGCATCGTCTTCGATCCGACACAGAGCGCGCATGCAATTCAGCAGATCACGCAGGCCTCGCAGCTCTATACGACGGCAGTCGCCACCCGCAACCAGGTCGTCACCATGTACAACTTCGCTTTTCAGATGGCACAGTTGCCGCAAAATCTGGCAGCGCGATACAGGGCCGACTGGTCGCAGTGGTCCAGCGTGCAGGCGACCACGGACACATATGGCAACACTGCCGCGCTGGTCAACGCGCTGAACTACGGCGCGCTTACCAGCGCGAGGCAAGGCTACAACAGCGCCTATGTGCAGGCGCAGAGCTACCCGGCAGGGACTTATTCATCTCTCGATTCGCGCACCCAGGCGACGGTTGCAAATCAGTACGCCACCTCAGAACTGGCGCAGACCGCGACGACGAACACTCTTGCCACGCTCGGCACGATCCGATCTGACTCGCAGTCGTTCGTCTCGAAGCTCGCCAATCTCGAGTCCGACACCTTCTCCACCGATCCTAATCAGCAGACCACGAATGCCCTGCTCGGCAAGATCAACTCCGCCACGCTGCTCCAGATCCATTCGCAGCAAGACACGAATCAGCTCCTCACCGCTTCGATCCAGCAGCAGCTTCTCGCGCAGAAACAGCAAATCGACGCGCAGAACCGCGCCCTTAATAATGCGATTTATTTCCAGCAAAACTTCCCGACCACGATGCAGACGGTCAACACCGGCGTCAGCGATTCGATTCATTCCATCTCCCTCTCGACGACAGGACACTGAGCCATGCAACAGAACCCCTTCACCTTTTTAGGCCAGGCGATCTCGCAGTTGCTCTCGTCACAGCGCCGCGCTTCAGGCCACGGGCCTCGACATCTTCCGTGGCCTGGCGACGATCTTGATTGTCTGGTTTGGCATCAAGGCCGCCCTGTCCGCTTCCAGGGACATGGCGGCTTCCACTTCGCTAAGTTTGCCGACCTGATCCTGATGATCTCGTTCGGCCTTGGAATGCTGACCTACTACTCGACGCCGATCCCCGGCACTGGGTATAGCTTCAGCGACCTCATCACCAAAGAGGCGCTAAGCATCTCCGGTCAGATTGAATCGGATCAGACGCAAGTGATCGTCGACGCCGTCACCAGCGAGGAGCAGCAGCTCGGCGCACCTCCGGGCAGCTTCAACGTTCTCGAAGACCTTACCTATCTGCTCATCGCAGTCATCCTTGCAGCAATGGAGGCTGTCGCCTTCGCCGTGATCGCGTATGGCTACGTCGCCTCCGCCGTCTGCGTGCTGATCGGACCGATCTTCATCCCGTGGTTCATCGTGCCGAAGATGGACTGGCTCTTCTGGGGATGGCTGAAAGCGTTCATCGGTTTCAGCTTCTATCAGGTCATCGCATCAGCCTTCATCTTCGTCTTCTCGAAGGTTCTGACGTCGATGTTTCATGCCATCGGCAATATCAGCATCACCAACGCCTTCACGATCCTGCCCGCGCTGCTCATTACGCTCTTCGTCTGCATCTACGGCCTGGTCAAAATTCCGGAGCTTACCAGTGCCATCCTTAGCGGGCGCACCGGCACCTGGGTCAACCCGATGGGGAACTAACTATGCCGAAAACAGAGACACAACGCCCAATCACCGATGCCGGTCAGAAGTTCCTGGAGCTGTACGCGGAGCCGGTGGTTACCAACACCTATCTCAAGGTCTCAGTCCTCGTGCTCTCGATCGTCGCGCTTGCTTTGCTTGCGCTCCTCTATCGCGCACAGACCGCTGCCTTGCGGCTGAAGCCGCTCGTCATCTCGGTCTCGGATATGGGGCGCGGACAGGTTGTGAGCTACGCCGACTTCTCGAAGGTTCCTGTCGAGCGCGTCAGCAAATACTATCTGGCACGCTGGGCGCAGCTTTACTACGGCCGCAATCACGCCACACTGCAACGGGACTTTGCCGAATCGCTGAACTTCTTCTCGAACGAGTTGCAAGGCGCAACGCTGGCGCGCGTGACGAAAGCCAAGACTCTTCAGGCTTTCCTACTCGATCCCAGCGCCCCGAACGTCGATATCGAGATTAAGGCTGTGGTGCTCGACGACACGCGGCAGGCCCCGTATCGCGCCCACATAGAGTTCGAGAAGGTGTTCCATTCGCTTGGCGACCAACAAGAGCAGAGCCGGGAACGCTGGACCGCGAATGTCGTCTATGGCTTCCGTGATGAGGTGCCGAACGCGATGCTGCTTACTAATCCCCTCGGTGTCGTCATCAGCTACGTCCACGAAGACCAAGCTTTCGGGAGCTAGGAAATATGCAACCGAAGATGCCTATTTTGCTCTACTGTCCCGACCGCGAGTTGCTGTCCGCCACAGCGTTTGTGCTGCGATTGCATCCCTATGACGTCACTTCTGTTCATGACGGCAATACTGCGATAAGAGTGAGCGAGCGAGGTCTCGCCGCCTGCGGCGTGCTCATCCACGCACAGCAGGGCGACCTTGCCGGGCGCTTGATTCATCGCATCCTCGCATGCGCTTTGCACATGCCGTTGCTGCTGGTAGATCGTGCCGGTGACCTCGCACCCGTCCGCTACGCGGACATGGTGCTCTATGGCCGCAATACGACGACAGCGCACATCCTCGCTTCGCTTGATGTGCTTTGCCGGCGTAAGCCAGGACCGCGACCCCGGAGCGCCGCATGAGCGAGCTTACTTTCATCGGCGGGTTTTCGGGCGGCATCGATTCGCAAGCCGCTGCGCGGTTCATGCTGAACCGCTACGGCCCTGCCGATGTCGTCCTCGTAAACTCGGACGCCGGAGGCAACGAACACCCGCTGACTGTCGAACACATCTCCTGGTATTCGGAGCATGTGCATCCAGTCGTTCGCGTTCAGGCCATCGTCCGCGATATGTGGGCGGACCCGGAGACTGCGGCGGAGCGCGGTCTCGATGCCGAAGAGCCGCTGACCTTTGTCCGCATGGCCAAGATACGCGGCATCTTCCCATCGCGTAAGCGGCAGTTCTGCACCGACAAGTTGAAGCTGCAACCAATTCGCCGCTGGCTGCGCGCGGCTTACCCCGATGGCAACTATGCCCGCTTTTCGGGCGTGCGTCGCGATGAATCGCTGGCACGCGCCGATCGCCGGTGGGTCGAATGGGACGACTTCTACGACTGTGACCTGTACAACCCAGTCTTCGACTGGCCGAAGCAAATGTGCTTCGACTATGTCCGCCACCATCAAGAGCAGATCAATCCTTTGTACTCACTCGGGTTCACGCGCGTGGGCTGCGCCCCCTGCGTGAACTCCAACAAAGACGACGTTCTGAAGTGGGCTACCCGCTTCCCGGAGATGATCGAGAAAGTCCGCGGGAGGGAGCAGCAGGCTTGTCGCACCTTCTTCGCGCCTTGCGTTGCAGGCATGGCGATCAACTGGATCGATGACGTTGTCGCATGGGCGAAGACGGACCGCGGCGGAAGACAGAACAACCTCTTCCGCATTCTGCCTCCGCCCGCCTGCGAATCGAAGTATGGGTTGTGCGAATGAGATATCTCTCTGTCTGCTCAGGCATCGAGGCGGTCTCGGTCGCGTGGCAGCCGCTGCGCTGGCAGCCCGCAATGTTCGCCGAAATCGATCCCTTTTGTTGCTGGCTGCTGCGCTCGCGCTATCGCGCATCGCGGCCCATCTACATGCCCAGTCCGCATGATGCGCCAACGCGCAAAGAGGCGAAGCAGCGCGCGGCAGTTATTCGCAACGTGATTGCTCTGCCTGCCGATGGCGATGTCATCAACGCTGGGGACTTCACGCGCATAGGAGCACACGATGCTGGAGCAATCGACCTTCTGGCCGGAGGCACACCTTGCCAGTCTTTCTCCATCGCCGGTAAACGAGCGGGACTGGATGACCCGCGTGGCAACCTCACCCTCGAGTTTGCTCGACTTGCTGGCCGAATTCGGCCCCTATGGGTGGTGTGGGAGAACGTCCCCGGCGTCCTGTCCATCGACGATGGACGGACGTTTGGAGCCTTCCTCAGGATGTTGGTCGAACTCGGGTATGGGATCGCCTACCGAGTTCTGGACGCTCAGTATTTCGGAGTACCCCAGCGACGGCGTCGTGTCTTCGTTGTCGGCTGTGCTGGAAACTGGCGCGCTGCCGCAGCGGTACTACTTGAGCGGCATGGCCTGTCGGGGTATCCTCCGCCGCGCCGGGAAGCGGGGAAAGATATTGCCCCCACCCTTAGCGCACGCGCTCGTGGCGGTGGCGGCCCAGGATCGTACTTCGATATCGACGGCGGCTTAGTTCCAGGGATGGAGAACATCTCGCGCTGCCTGAACGCTGGAGGTACGGGCAGACAGGACGTCTCGACCGAAACGCTAGTCGCACACGCGCTCTCCGCCGAAGGCTTCGATGCGAGCGAGGACGGCACTGGACGGGGTGTCCCGCTGATTCCGCTTGCCATCTCCACAGCGCATACGCAATCGAATAGCAGTGGCTTTTCGGATGGCATCGCGCACACTCTCGAACGTGGCACCACCCAGCATGTCGCCTTCTCCGCGAAAGATTACGGTGCGGCTGCCAGCGACATTGCTCCGACACTGCGCGGCATGGGACACGACGCGAGTCATGCCAATGGCGGCGGCCAGGTGGCTATCGCCTTCGCGCAGAACCAGTCCGGCGATGTCCTGAGCGGCGAGGTGATGCAATCGCTTGGGACCAATGCCAATGCGACGGGTCGCAATGCCGCGAATGTTGCGGTTGCCTGGACAGGAGAACTCAAGGCATCGACCGACATCGTCGGGACAATGCAACGGGGTGGCGAAGGTGGCCGGGCCGATGGCGTGATGACTCCTCAGATGGCGGTGAGGCGACTGACGCCACGCGAGTGTGAGCGGCTGCAAGGGTTTCCTGACGATTACACGCTGGTCGAGTATCGCGGCAAGCTGGCAGCGGACGGACCTCGCTACAAAGCGCTTGGCAACTCGATGGCTGTTCCAGTCATGCGGTGGCTCGGGCAGCGTATCGCAGCTGTCGACGCGATCCTCCGCGATGGGCACGGCATCGGGAGCGTCCGATGAGCCGACGAGCGCACATGCCAACGATACTGGCGTGCACCTCCCAACCGCGCATCGAAATGAGTCTTCTCCTTGCCCTCGCCGCCCTGGATGGGGGGCCGCACACCTCACCTTCTGCTGTGTCACGCTTCTCCAGGTTCTTCGCACGTCAGGAGCGGGGGCACTACAGTGCCACCCGGTGTGGTTCACCCACTCACTGCTTTTGTAACCGGACTTGGTGGCCGCCGAATACAAAGGGTCTTCTGCTGCCTGGTGGCGACGGCGTCCGACGCGCAATGGACCCTTCAGACAGGTGTTTCCGTAGAGCGCCATCTCTCCCGTATTTTCCCTGCTCACCCTCGGTCACTCGCTTCGGTGCTTACCCCGCGCCCTGCGGCACGGCGCGTCTCTGCTTCGGCCTTGCCGCCCTACGGGTTACGGCTTTCAGAAAATCTTTGTGCAAAGAACAAGACCGCAAAAAGATTTTCCGAACCTTCCGTAAAAGCGCCGCTTGGCACTTGGGAGCGGGGCACCTCGCGTCGCTTCGCGCAGGAGTGTCCCGAGGGCAATCCGGGCAAATACAAACAGGAGAAATGACATGGCACTCTACGAAAACAACATCAAGCTGAAGGGGTTCCTGGGCAAGGACGCCGAGAACTTCGCCACAAAGCAGCAGAAGACTTTTACGGTCGTGTCGCTGGCCACCAAGTCCGGCTACAAGGACAAGCAGAAGAACGAGTGGGTGAACCACACCGAATGGCACCGCATCGTCGCCTTTGGCAAGCCCGCCGAATACGCGAAGAACCTGAAGAAGGGCGACTACGTCGAGATTGAAGGTGAGCTGCGCAGCTCGGAGTTCGATGTTCAGGTCGGTGAGGGCAAGAAGAAGACTACGGTCAAGCGCCGGGGTTGGGAGGTGCGCGCCAGCATCGTCAAGAAGCTGGCGCAGCCCGAGAGCTCGCGCGGAGAAAATCCCGATGCCGAGCCGATCACGGAGGACGACGCGGCTTAGGCCGCGTTGTCCTCCCTCGGGAGGTATCGCTATGAATATCTTTGAGAACACCCTCAAGTTGCGCGGCTTCCTCGTAAAGGAGGCCGACGTGCCACCTTCGCAAGGAATCACCGAAGACGCTTGCGCGGTCCTGTTCCTGGCGACGGTGTCCGGCACCTGGGACATCGCCACCAACGAGTGGACGCCACGCACCACCACGCACCGGATCGTCTGCCCCGGCCCTTGGTTCTGCGGGTTCACCCGCGGCATGCGGCGAGGTGACTATGTCGAGGTCGAAGGCGAACTTTATGTCCACGATTACGACCGGCCAGTCGTCGTTGCAGGCGAACGCTTTTCCGCGAAGCGGTATATCTGTGAGATCCGCGCGCTTCAAGTTCGGAAGCTGGAGCGCCCGCTAATAGTGGTCGATACGGGCGAGGACGGCTAACGCCGTCCGCCCTCTTGCGCGGAGAGGCTGACGCCTCTCCGCTTTTCTTCTGAGAATGCCGCTCACGCAGCGCGGCGGAAAGGATACCGATGATCGCCAACGCCGTATTTGTCGCCACGCTGATCTTTCTCGCGCTAGGCTTCTGGTCGATGCACGAGCTGCACTTCCTTGTCCCGTGGCGCAGCCTTATCCTGCACCGCTACCTCCAGAGCATCGCGCTGTACGCCGCTCTGCTATTCGCTAACATTCTCGGCCTCACCATCTGGATCGAACGCAAGTTCTTCCTGCGGGATACAGGCCGGAAACTCAAACACTTTGATCAGGAGATACACAGTGGCCACTCTGAACTCTCAGAAGAAATCGCCGCGCAGTTCGGCGAAAAGTAAGCAGGACACAAGCGGAAAACCCGACGCATCCCGTCAGCCTCGGAACTCCTTCGAGGACCTTGACGAAGAGGTGTATCTGGACCGCTCGAATGACCAGGTTGCACGCGTCCGCGCAGCGAAAGATGCAGCACAACGCGAGATGGCATCCTTCGGCGATGTCTCTGAGTACGACGTCACGATCCTTCAGGGGCAACTCAAAGTCGAGCCTGTCGCCGTTTCGCAGTCGAAGCTTGAGTTTCAGGTCGAAAAGGACATTCGCCCAAGGGGTGAAGCCTGATGCGAATCGATCTTCCCCAGGAGCTTCCACGCGGGCGCGCGCCGGACGCTGCGCCGTCCGCGCCCCCACTTGAACCCTCTCCGGTCGAAAGACGAAAGGAGGATCTCAATGCTCGTGCCAGTGACCGCAACGCTCCAAAGATCTCGCACGCAAGGCGTGACCGCCGTGTGCGTCCCGAGCACGCACATGGACGGGGACGACAACCTGGACATCAAGTAGACCAGCGCAGTCGACGGGAGACGATCCCACAACAGGTCGTGGGATTCTCCCTGCGCGAAGAGGAACGCAAGGTGCTCGGGGAGGTTGGACGCTTTCGCGTCATCACCACTCGAGACCTTGCCGAGTCCATCTACGGCAATCGGGACTCTCGCATGGAGCGCGACCTCTCGTTTCTGCGTGAGAAGGGACTGGTCACCGTTGATGCCGTCAATGCCCGACGCGACGGACGTGGAGGGAAAGTCGAACGCATCGAGGTCGTGACGCTTACCAAGGCAGGCAGAGATGTCGCCCGTCAAACATCGGAGTTGCCGCAAAGCCAGAAGCTCTACGCGGGGCTGGTCAAGCCACGCGAGGCTGAACACGACTCGCAGATCTACCGCGCTTATCGGAAGGAAGCAGAGAGCATCGAGCAAAAAGGTGGCACCAACCTGCGTGTGCAACTGGACTTCGAGTTGAAGTCGGACGTCCAGAAGGCCATCCATGCAGCGCGTAAAGCCGAACCGGACCGGGACATAGCTGAGATTAAGCAGCAGGTCGCCCAACAATTCGAGCTGCCTTACATCAACGGTGGCATTCAGATTCCCGATGCACGAATTCAGTACGACATGGATCAGGGGTCGCGTACCGGCCACGAGGACATCGAAGTGCTGACCGCTGCTTACCATTCCGGCCATCTGCGCGCGAAAGCACAGGCCGGCTTTCGCGCTTATGCTTCGCCGTCCGACCGTGCGTCCCTAAGCGCGAAGATTGAAGATGATCACCACCTCATGGAAAACATTCTGGAGCTTTGACCATGAGCGCCGACCCCATTCTCGCTCTTACGTCGCTCGGGTACACAGAACGCGAGGCCGCGTTCCTGTACCTCGTAGCCGTTCATTCCGGCTACTTCGTGCGCCGTCAGTTCGACTACTTTACCGACCGTAACAAAGGTGCCCTGGTCATGCGCCTTCTCACGAAGGCGCGTGACGCCGGCCACCTTGGAGTCTTGGACTACAAGCAGGGATGGCATGTCTATCATGTCTCCGCCCGCGCAATCTATCGCTTGCTGGGCGATCCCGAGTCACAAAAACGGCGCAGGAAGGGCGATGCCCAGGTCCGTGCCCACATTATCGCCCTCGACTATGTTCTCGAAAACGACAGTGAGCATTACCTTGAATCTGAAGCGGAGCGGGTCCGCTTCTTTATGGAAGATCGCAGGATTCTACCCGCAACTTTCATGGGCATCGAGGGCAAGCTGCACTCGTTGCTTGGCTCTTTTCCCATCTCGCTGGCCGATAGAACACGGCCAGCTCAATCATCCGTGCGTTTCGCTTTCATCGACGAGGGGCACTCCACCAGCGAAAAGTTTCTTCGCTTTCTCTCGGTTGCCGACCCGCTACTCCGTGCGGTCGGCAACTTCGAGCTGGTCTATGTTTCCGTGTCGGCATTCAACTTCCCGGCTGCCAAGCACGCCTTCTGGAGCCGCTTCTCAAGTGCTTCGCCCTTGAGTCCTCGGCTCTTCGATGACGACACGCGCTCTGTTGCTCCGCAACATCGTGCTCCACTTCAGGCGAGGTTCACAACGCTTCTTCTTGAGCACAGCTACCCCAAGATCCAACGAAGTGAAGTCAGGGGTTCTAGGGAGGGTTCACATGCCAGCAGGTAGCAGTCGACGTAAGTGGTCTCATTGCCTACACATAGCGGAGCATACTCCGAATAGCTTGGGTAGTACATGGGTGGGAGCGACCCCACCCTTCCGGGCTGCCGCGCTCGCTGACGCGGCGCTAGTCGCTCCCACCCATGTACTGCCAGAGACCAAACCGAGTACGTCGCCGGTACTGACAGGCAACATAACCGGGCCGATCCTCCGGCCCACAGGAGAACAGCCATGACAAAACTGAAGATCGAAAAGGGCGCAAGCAAGGTGCGGCGTGCGCCTCTCAAAGTGACCATCGACGGAACTGTAGCAGACGACCTGGAATTGATGTGCCAGTGGTCGGAGAATGAGAGCAGCTATCTCGTTAATCTCCTGCTCGGTTTTGCTATGCACAGAGCGAAGAGTTCCAAAAGTACAAAGCCGAGCAGACGGTAACGGCTTCGCCTACTCGAAACGATGCGAAGCCAGCTTCAGAACATCCACGTAAAGTCGTTTCGTTAGCAAGTGGCGCCTCCACACTCTCTGACAGAGGAGTAACCGCATGAGTATCTCCTCTCAACTCCGCAATCTCTCGCATCCTTTGGTTCAGTACCGCTTCATGCTTTCGCTTGGACTGAGCGCGGCCTGCGGCATCGTGCTTCACACCCTCTATCCAGTCCACGATGCCGACCCTTTGTTACGGCTTCTGGAATTGGAACGGCCTGCTTTCTTTCATGGTCTGCTGTGGAGCTACACCTTGTTCCTGTACAGCACACCGTTTCTCATTTTGTCGATTTTGTTCTCCCTGGCCTACGTTCACTTCTATGCGCCGAAGCTCGATCGGGTCGCAGGATCGTTGCCGCCTTACCCGGATCCGATGCGGCGTCAGGACTTGTTTCTTGTCGCTGGAGAACTCCACCACCAACTGAAGCCGCAGCCCTCACCAGCCCCGAGCTGGCTGTGCATCTCGGAGCGTGGTCTCTATACGGGGGTGTGCGTCGTCGGTGCCATCGGCTCGGGTAAGACCAAGGCAGTCATCCTGCCGGCGATGCGGCAGCTCTTCGCACACCGGGCCACTGATCCAGAACAGAGACTGTCGGGCATCGTCTTGGAAGTGAAAGGCGATCTCTGCCGTCAAGTGCGGGCCATCCTCAATGGCTGTGGACGGACGCAAGACTACGTCGAAGTTTCACTGACCGGGAACGTGCGCTACAACCCGCTCAACAACGACTCCGATGCTTACGCCCAGGCATTCAACATAGCCTCTGTCATTACAGCGATCTGGGGTAAGGGCAAGGAACCGTTCTGGCAGCAGTCCTACACCGACCTCGTGCGATACGTCATCATGCTCCATCGGGTTCGCGATGGCTACGTGACGCTGCTCGACATCTTCCGTACCGTCATCAGCTCGGGCACCCTCGAAGCGATGCTGACGACGACCGGCAGACGCTTCACTCCGGCCTCGTTTGTTGGGGTTGGCAAAGCTGACTATCAAGATCATGAATCTGTGCTGCTCCCATTCCGGTTTGCGTGGAGCGAAAGGCTCGACCAGTACGTCGCCCCTGCAACGGATGACTTGCAAACAGCCCTAACCCAGAGGACCGCAATAGCTGCATCTTTATATAGGCGCAAGCTCGGAGATCCAGAGACGCAGGACTCCTGGCAGAGCATCCACTACTGGTACTGGGAGCATTGGAAGTTCTTTCGTGCCGAGGTCAAGACTTCCATCATCCAGGGAATCGCGGTCTTCCTTTCTCTCTTTGAGACGAACGCTCAGGTGCGCCGCGTCTTCTGCCCGCCGAAAGAGCTGTATGAGGGCAAACCCTGCGCCTCCGATCCTGATGGCGTGGTCCTGCCTCAGTTCAGTGAACTAATCGAGTCGGGCAAGGTTGTGGGGTTAAACTTTCCAACGGCCCTCAACCCGGCGCTGTCAAAGATCATCGGTACCATGATGAAGGTCGATTATCAGCGCTCCGTCCTGCTCCGCATCCCGGAGATGGAAGATGGCTCCGAGAGACACTTCCGACCAACCGTCTTCATATGCGACGAGTACCAGAACTTCGCCACGGTAGGCGGCGACAACCCGACCGGCGACGAACGATTCCTGTCCCTGTCGCGGCAGCCGAAGTGCATTCCCATCGTCGCTACTCAGAGCATCTCCAGTCTGAAAGAAGCTCTCCCCAATGAAGGTGTGAAGACTCTGCTTCAGGCGTTCCGTACAAAAATCTTCCTCTCTACCTCCGACCCAGATACGGCTCGGTATGCGTCAGAGCTGTGCGGGAAAGCAGACAAGACCCGCATCAGCTACACCGTCTCCGAGTCCAGCAGCAATGCCAATGTTGGCTGGCTCAGTGGACGCACTTCGTCGAGCAAAGGCTCCGTTTCCGCCTCGAAACAGTACCAGAAACAGAAGGAACCGTTGTTCGAGGAGAATGTCTTCTTCGATTTGAAGAACGCGCAGTCGGTCATTGTCGCCTTCGACGGAATCAGCCCTCTGCCCCCTACCTACTGCTACCTCAAACTCGACTTCCTGCCCACCAATATGACCTGGTTCGACCAGGAGCGGATTGCCTTCGATCCACGGAGGGTACAGGCATGAGCTTCGACTTAATCTTGCCGTTTCTCCAGCCAATCAAATCTTTGCTTCTGGACCCAACCATCAGCGAGATTATGGTCAATCCCGATTCGTCCGTATGGATGGAAGAGGCCGGTCAGAAGCAGTTCTTGAAAGGCGTTCATTTCGAGCAAGGAAGCCTTGAAACCGCCCTTGAGGTGATCGCCAATAAATTTGGGAAACGGCTCAACGCTGATTCGCCAATCCTGAACCTTCGCCTTCCCGATGGCAGTCGCTTGGCTGCCATGATTCCTCCCGTTGTGAACCCAGGTCCGCTGCTGACGATCCGCAAGTTCACCTCCAGGAGTTTCGGTATCCAGGATTTGATTAATCGCCAAATGCTGACAGACGTGCAGGCAGACCGACTCACGGCAGCCATTCGCCGGGGGGACAACATCCTTATTGCCGGCGGAACAGGAACTGGGAAAACAACTCTGCTCAACGTGCTGGCGGACTTCATCCCGGACGAGGAACGCATCCTCGTCATCGAAGATACGGCGGAGCTACACATTCGCAAGCCGCATGTCATCTCTGCTGAAGCCCAACTCGACACGCATAAGAGCGCGATCACCTTCGATGATCTGCTCCGCTCCATCCTGCGTCACCGCCCCGACCGCATCCTCGTTGGCGAGGTCCGCGGAGCGGAGTCTCGCACTCTACTCGATGCCTTGAATACGGGCCACCGCGGTACGCTCGCGACCATCCATGCGAACAGCGCGGGCGAGGCCCTTCACCGCTTGGGATCGTTAGCCCTCCGTGGTGACGCCCATGTGGACGCTCGTGGGATCAGGGAAGAGGTAGAGAGGTGCCTCGACATGGTGGTCCACATCGTGCGCGTGAACGGGAGACGTGTGGTTCGGGAAATCCACGAGGTTGGGTCCGAGGACAGTCGGCACTAGACGGCAGGATACCGTTGCAGCGTCTGCAGGTCTCCCTCGTGGATGCGGTAGAGTTCACCTTCGGCCTTGAGTCCGACCTGGAGTTTGATAGACAGTGAAACTCCGTCGGTAAACCTGATGTCGACCTCCGGCATTCCCGATGGATCGTAGATGTACCGGACTCGTTCCACCGTCCTGCCCTTCGTCTCCGGGAATTCCAGGTAACAATGCTGCATAAAATCCTCAGTCATGTAGATACGCTGCCTCGATTCGTTTGGATGAGTTGCTTCGAATGCAGCATTCCCGATTTTGGGGAATGAGTCAACAGTCCCGCAGTCTCAGGTGGTGAACAAAGGCGACGCGGCATATCAACGAGCTTACCAAGCGTTCTTGAAACGTCTGGTAAAAGCACGTCACGATGCCGGCTATCTTCAGGAAGATGTTGCGAAGCGCATGGGCAAACCGCACTCGTTCGTCTCCAAATGTGAGCTGGGAGAACGTCGGCTGGACATCATCGAGCTGCAAAGGATCGCAAAGATTTACGGCAAGACAATCGGTTATTTTCTTGGCGAAGATTAGGATATCTGTTTCACTTTCTGAGACTTCTCCCCGGCCAGGACCGAAGGGAGATCCGGTTTCAGGTGCAGATGGTCTAACCGCCGAAAGGAAATCTCAAGAAGCTTCTGCAACAACGGCGAATGATTGTCCTCGCGGATGAATACACCCGATCTTCGCCTCAAGACATTGGTTGAAAGCGGCTTCGCTATTACACCTGTACGACCCGCAATCGATGTGCCAGCCAAAAGACAGATACCGACCTTTTGTTCCACATAGGCAATCGCCTCGGGAGCCGAATAAGCGTCGACCACGATGCGGGGAACAACTCCAAAGTCAGCAAAATGCTCTTCAATTTCACGATGGCGCTCTGGCCAAGGCCCCCGCGATACCGCGATCATCGGCTCTCCATCCAGATCGGACGGCGAGATCGCAGGCTTCACCGCCAGCCGGTGACCTGTCGGTATACACAACAAGAGGGGCTCTTCGAAGATCGTTCTAACAACCAATTCTGACGCCCGGATCGGCAGCAGGCCGAATCCAGCGTGAAGAGATCCTTCGATCACTCCTCGAACCGTGGTCGTCGTGAGACCCGTCCTGTGTTCGATGTGGACCGGGCTTTCATCCTCTATGTGAAGTTGATTGATCGCGGCCATGACCTTGGGCGGAAGATTGGTTGAGTGGCCGATAACCAGATGATTGTTCTTGATCGCCTTCCGTGCGGCCAACTGCTCTTCCGCAAGAAGCACTTGTTCGACTCCCCTTCTTGCGTCTTCGTGGAACGACTCCCCGTCCTCGGTGAGAACCAAGCGCCCCCGCCTGCCCTCAAACAGATGTATCCCGAGCGTCACCTCTATGTTCTCAAGCTGCTTTCTGACGCCAGACGCAGAGAGTCCCAGCTCATCTGCTGCTTCATCGATGTTGTGCTTTGCCGCGACCGTCATAAACGTGATCAGATTATCGAGTTTTACCTGGGGCCGACGCATCCGATGCTCCTGAATGCAACTCTGCAAACTCACTCAGTCGTGAAAATCTCATTGGTAAAAGAGGCGACCCGCATACCTTTGCAATCCAAGCCGGAATGCACATGCAAGGAACAGCCATGTTTTTGCGATGGACTTGGCAATGGGTCAGCTTCCGGATGGCCAACTACTCGGGAATAGGCCATTTGTCAATGGCTCCGATTGCATCATCAGCCTTGTGAGAGACAGGTAGCAGATGATCTTTCGTCAGTATGTCCAAGCGGAGTAGGCAGCCTATCATAGGGTAAACCTAACTCAAGATGAGGTCGCGCAACGCTTTGCTATATGTCCTACTTACACGGAGTAGCGAGCCATCCTGAAGTGTCAGGGCACAATCTCGGTTTGGCAACGTCTCGATACGAGCCACGCGGTCTATCCGCACGATTGCAGAGCGGTGAATACGGAGAAACTCATTCTGATTAAGGAGCACCTCCAATGTTTGGAGAGTTTCGCGGAGCAGGTAAATTCTTTTCCCTACATGTAATCCCGCGTAATCACCGACAGCTTCGATCCAATCAACCTCTTCGGCTTGGATAAAGGAGAACCGAGTTAAATGACCCGTCCCATCACGCTGAGAGTGGGATTGAAGTAGCTTGTCGAGCCGGCTATAGAAGATCTGCTGTTGACGTAGTGCTATGGATTGTCGGGCATGATTTAGCGTTGCAGTGAATCGATCATCTTCAATTGGCTTAAGCACGTAGTCCAATGCGTGCAGCTCAAAGGCGTCGATAGCGTATTCATCATAAGCAGTCACGAAGATGGCGCAAGGGACCTCGTCGCCGTTCAGGGATCGCAATACATCAATGCCGTTCATGCCAGGCATCTGAACATCTAGAAATACAAGATCCGGTTTAGAGTGCCGAATAAACTTGACGGCTTCTCCGCCGCTCTCGCACTCTCCCTGCACTATGATATCCAGTTCATTCCTGAGACGAATGGCGATCCCACGTCGCGCTAGCGGCTCATCATCGACGATCAAGACTTTAATCTTTGAAGCTCGCGCCTTCATAGTGATCTATCCCAGTGATGCTGATGGTCATCGAAGGGCATTGAGATCGAGACGGTGTAGGTGCCGTCTCGTCTTAAGGTCTATCCATCGTTGCCGCTTTCCCATAGATTTCATGGAGTCTGGTACGTGTATTGACCAAGCCTAGACCCAAACTCTCCTCAGCAGGAATCTGTGAGACTGATGGTGGATTTCAACCCCTTCATTCTGCACCTGTATGAGGAGGCAATCGTCGTGCCGAGTTGCGCGGATGTCGATTCGACCGCCTTGTGCACGCTTTGCGATGCCATAACGGATTGCGTTCTCGACCAAGGGTTGGAGCAGGAAACGTGGCACGTGAACTCCATTCGTCTCTTGATTGATTGACCTGCCCCCTTTTTCTCAACCATTCGTAACTGGAGTTTTCTCTGTTCTG
>CAXTYQ010000008.1:0-69526 GCA_964248505.1 uncultured Acidobacteriaceae bacterium | reverse complement strand
AGGGAGCCGGCCTCGCGCGCCTGTCCTCGCCAGAGGGCGTCGATGATGGGGCGGCGATCGATGCTGGAGGCGATCGCCTGGCGGACGCGGCGGTCGCGGAGGAGGGGGTCGGTGACGTTGAAGTTGGCGTAGACGACGACGGAGCTTGGGGCGGTTTGGATCTGGAGGTTGGGCCGGCTTTGGAGGGCGTGGACCTCGTCGAGGGTGATGGCGTTGCTTTCGGCGTCGGCGGAACCTTTTTCGAGTTCGAGCGCGGTGGTGATGGCGTCGGGGACGACGGCAAAGCGGACACGGTCGAGCTTTGGCGGGCCGGCCCAGTAGGTGGGGTTGCGACTGAGGACGACTTCTTTGTCCTCGACGGCGCTGAGGAAGCGGAAGGGTCCTGAGCCGACCGGATGCCGGCTGAAGGCTTTGCCCGAGCCGCGCGGGACGATGCCGAAGAGGCCGTCGCTCATGTTGAAGAGCAGGCCGGCGTCGGGGCGTTTGAGCTGGACGATGACGGTGAGGCGGTCGGGCGCGCTGACCTCTCGAACGGCCGCGAAGGCGCCGCCTTTGGACGTGGCGAGGGTGCCGTCGATCATGGAGCGAATGGTCCAGGCGACGTCTTCGGCCTCGAGCGGCCGGCCGTCGTGGAAGCGGACGCCGTCACGGAGGTGGAAGATCCAGGTGAGGGGGTCGGGCTGTCCCCAGCTTTGGGCGATCCACGGACGGAGCTCGAAGTGCTCGTCTTTGCGGAGGAGGCCGTCGAAGATGAGGCCGCCGATGCGCTCGGATTGGGCGTCGGTGCCGATGCGGAGGTCGAGGTTGTTGGGGCTGGATTCGATGGCCATGACGACGGTCTGCGAGCTGTCGACCCGGGCACGGCAGCCGAGGGCGGCACAGAGGAGGGCGAGATGGAACAACTTTGTTGCCCTAGCCAAAGGAGACCTTTCCGAGCACTGCCGGGTGACGCGCGCCGGTGGCCGAGACCACGTTGCCTGGGAGCTGATGCCAGGTGAGCCAGGCGAGCAGGGCGAAGGCGACGGCCTCCTTGGCTTGGGGGGCGAAGCCGAGCTCGGCCATGTCTCGGACGTGGGCGCCCATGGGATGGAGGCCGGTGCGAAGCATGTCGAGGAGGGTGGTGTTCTTGGCGCCACCGCCGGCGACGAGGTACTCGACCGTGCGGGTGGTGGGGGCCATGTGCGGCAGGACGAAGTTCCGGTAGGCCTGGACGATGGAGGCGGAGGTGAGGGCGGTGGCGGTCGCGACGATGTCGGCGTCTTTGGAATGGGGTTGGGAATGGGATTTGGATTTGGCGACGGATTTCTGGCACCGGCGGATCCATTGGGTGCTGAAGTGCTCGCCGAACTCTTCGCGGCCGCAGCTTTTGGGGGGAGGGGTGGAGAAGAAGGGGTTTCGGAGCGCCTCCTGGAGGACGTCCTGGAGGACGCGACCGCGCCTGGCGACGGCGCCGCCGCGGTCGAAGTTGCGACCGAAGAGGCGGCGCATGCAGGTGTCGATGACCATATTGGCGGGGCCGGTGTCGAAGGCGAGCACACGGCCGAGATCGGCGCCGGCTGGGAGCGCGGTGAGATTGCCGATGCCGCCGAGATTCTGCAGGACGCGACCGACGCGCGGGGAGCGGAAGACGGTCCAGTCGAGCATGGGGACGAGCGGCGCGCCCTGGCCCCCGGCGGCGAGGTCTGCGGGGCGGAAGTCGCTGACCACGGGACAGCGGAGGTGCTCGGCGAGGACGGCGGCTTCGCCGATCTGGGACGTACATCGTACCTTCGCGCCGAGGTATCGCTCCGCGACGGCCTGGTGATAGACGGTCTGCCCGTGGCAGCCGACCAGGTTCAACTTGGCGGCTCGTCCGGAAGCCGGTTGCGTTCCGCCCGGACCTGTGCGGACGCCGAGATCCGCACACGCTTTGCTGACGCAATCGGCGTACACGGCACCGAGCCGCCAGGCTAGCCGGCTGAACTCCGCCGCAGGCATCGCGTGGCCTTCCATCGCCCGCAGCACCGCGGACCGCACCGCTCGCGGGTAGGGAAACGCCCGGTGCCCCACGACTTTGACCCGAGGCGCTCCGTCTGGCCCGGCCGAGATCCGGCAGATGGCGACGTCGACACCGTCGGCCGAGGTTCCACTCATCACGCCGGCGACGATCATGCGTTTGGCCCGCGTCATCGATCTGTTCTCGGATCTGCTCGCGCGTTTACCTGCGCCTGTAACCGCATCATGCTCCGCTGCGAGACATGGATCAGGCCTCTGCGCGGGATGTCGAGGTCGTAGATCAGGGTCAGCGTCGAAGCGACGACCACCGGCAGAATGAGGAGGAGCACGGTATGCCAACGCCATGCGCCCAGACCTACCAGGAAGTTGGCCACGCAGGCGACCGCGATGAGAAGCAGCCACGCGCTGTTTGGGATGCGGTTCTCGTAGGCCACGCGCCGGAACTCGCGAGCGTCGAACATGACCGTCAACGAAGTCAGGTATGAATCCACGGTGGAATCGCGAGGTGTGATCGATGCCGGTCCACCGACGCGCATGGCGTCTGTCCACATCTCGTCCTGCAGCTCCGACGTCTGTTTCTCGGCGACTTCGATGTTTCTGATGTTTCTCCGAGCGTCAAAGAACGCGATTCGAGCGGCCACGTACTGCTGGATGAGAGAACGCTGGGTTCTGGCAACGTCCGGCTCCAGGGTGGACGTGCGGACAAACGAGGCGCCGATGGCGTTTGCCTCGTTGATCTCGGCCTGCTGGCGGCCCTCAAATCGACCGATCGCCATGGAAAAGGAGAAGCCCAGAAGCAGACCCAGAAGCGCCAGGACCGAGGCCTGCAGCGCCGTGAACTGATCGGCATGGTCGTCCGCCACCACAGAGCGAAAGCGTCGCCGGATCGCCGTTCCAGCACACCCGGTGAGCACCAGGAGAACGAGGACGACGGGGAAGAACAGAAACGGGCTCACCTGGATGTCCATACCGTCCTCTATCCGCGCAGCTCGCGCTGGAGCTCGGCCAGGAGGTTGAGAGCTTCGCGCGGCGTTGTTTCGTCGAGCTCGATGGCGGCGAGGCGGTCGACGATGCGTTGGGAGAGCGGTGTGAACATCGTCATCTGCATGGGGATGGCTGTTCCGGCCGCCGCGGACGCATGCGCGGCGCCGGCGACTTCCATCTCGCGGGCTTCGGCTCGTTCGTGGACTTTGAGGACTTCGCGCGCGCGACCGATGACCTCGGCGGGAAGGCCGGCTAGACGGGCGACATCGATGCCGTAGCTTTTGGAGGCGGCGCCGACCTCGACGGCGTGGAGGAAGACGATGCCGCCGGAGCTTTCCTTGACGGTGACGCGAAGGTTTTTGAGCCGGTCGAGCGCCTGTTCGAGCATGGTGAGCTCATGGTAGTGGGTGGCGAAGAGGGCTCGGGCGCCGATGCGATGATGGATGTGTTCGACGGTTGCCCAGGCGAGGCTCAGGCCGTCGTAGGTGGAGGTGCCGCGGCCCATCTCGTCGAGCAAGACCAGGCTTTGGCTGGTGGCGGTGTTGAGGATGGCGGCGGTTTCGGTCATCTCGACCATAAAGGTGGAGCGTCCGCGAGCGACGTTGTCGCTGGCGCCGATGCGCGTGTAGATGCGGTCGACGAGGCCGAGGTGCATGTGTTCGGCCGGGACGAAGCTGCCGATCTGGGCCATGATGACGAGCAGCGCGGCCATGCGCAGGTAGGTACTTTTGCCGCCCATGTTGGGGCCGGTGATCAGGAGGAGGGAGGGGGCGGGGGGTGTGCTTGGAGGCTCTGGGTGGGGCGCGTGGAGGTCCTGGGCGGCCTGGACGGAGATCGAGTTGGGGACGAAGCGGCCGGCGCCGGACTCTTCCAAGCGGCGTTCGATGACCGGGTGGCGAGCGCCGGCGAACTCGAGGAGGCCGCTCTCGTCGATCTTTGGTCGGACCCAGCCGCGGAGCACGGCGAGGTGGGCGAAGGCGGCCAGCATATCGATTTCGGCGACTCTGCGGGCGGCGCCCCGGATGCGGGCGGCCTCGGTGAGGATGGCGGCGCGGAGTTCGGCGAAGAGGCGGCGCTCGATTTCGAGGGAGCGTTCCTCGGCGGTGAGTATCCTGGACTCAAGTTCCTTGAGCTCTGGCGTGGTGAATCGTTCCGCGTTGACGAGGGTCTGCTTGCGTTCGTAGTCCGGGGGGACTGCCTTGCTGTTCGCTCGTGTGACCTCGAGGTAGTAGCCGAAGACGTTGTTGAAGCGGACTTTGAGGCTCCCGATGCCGGTGCGCGCACGCTCCCGATCTTCGATGGCGGCGATGGCGCCGCGGCCGTCGCGACCCAGAGTGCGCAGCTCGTCGAGCTCTGCGAGCACACCCTCGCGGATGACGCCGTCGCCGAGGATGCTGGGCGGCTGGTCGGCCAAGGTGGTCACGATGCGGTGGAGCAGGTCGTCGAGCGGGTCGAGGTCCCCGCCGAGTTCCTGCCAACGGGCGGTGGTGAAGGCGGTTGCGGCCTCTTTTACGGCACGGAGCCGGCCGATGGTGACGGCCAGGGCCATGACTTCGCGGGGGCCGGCGGAGTCGAGAGCGACGCGACCGAGGAGGCGCTCGAGGTCGAGCACGCCGTCGAGCGATCGCCGGAGAGTTTCGCGGCGGCGGAGGTCCTCGACCGCTTCGCCGACCGCGTCGAGGCGCGTGCGGATCTCGGCGACGATGTTTGCCGGCCGGAGCAGGGTGGATCGGAGGAGGCGTCGGCCCATCGGTGTGAGGCAGCTGTCCATGGTCCAGAAGAGGGTGGTCTGCGGTCCATCCGCGGCGAAGGTGGGGTCGACCAGATCGAGGTTTCGGACGCTGACGGCGTCGATTTCGAGCGATCCGGAGCGCTCATAGAAGCGGAGGCTGTCGAGATGTTGGAGGGCGCCTTGTTTCGTCTGGCCGAGGTAGGCGAGCACAGCACCGGCCGCGGCGGTGGCGGCTTCCCGTCCGCCGAGCCCCAGGCCGTCGATGGAGTGAACGTTGAAGTGTCGCTTCAACAACGTTAGCGCAAGCTCTTGTGAAAACAGGGCTTCGGCGAGTGGGGTTCGGGTACGGATCGCCTCCAGGTCGAGGATAGAGGGGAGATCTTTCCCGGCGCTGTCTCGGGGGGGTGAGGCCGGGGCTGCTGCCGGTTCGCGACCGAGTCGCAGCTGGGATTTGGCACCGTTGCCGCCGGTGAGGAGGTCGGGGTTGTCTTCCGGGTAGAGCAGCTCGACCGGGCGCACTCGGCCGAGTTCGTCGACGGCGTCTGCCCAGGCGGCTTCGCCGGTGAACTCCGTTGCTCGGAACTCTCCGGTCGAGAGGTCGAGCAGGGCCAGGCCGACCTGTGCGGATCTGCCGCGACCGCCGTTGGGAGCGATGCTGGCCAGCCAATTGCTCTGATCGCCGGACAGCGCGGGGTCGACGGATGTGCCGGGCGAGAGAACGCGCGTCACTTCGCGCTTGACGACGCCTTTGCTCTGTTTGGGATCTTCCATCTGCTCGCAGATGGCGACGCGGAAGCCGCGCCTGAGAAGGCGTTGGATGTATCCGTCCGCGGCGTGGTAGGGGACTCCGCACATGGGTACGGCGCGGGCCTTATCTCGTGCTGTGAGTGTGAGTTGCAGCTCTCGGGCGGCGACGACGGCATCTTCATAAAAGAGCTCGTAGAAGTCGCCCATGCGGAAGAGCAGAAGGGCATCAGGATAGCTCTGTTTTGCCGCGCGGTACTGGCGCATGGCGGGCGTGAGCGCCTCCAGGCTGTTGCTCGCGGCATCGGTCAATCGGCTATCAGACATCGTCTACCGTGCATTTGCCGAATTTGGACGTTTGGATTGGGATGTGTGGGGATGAACATACGCACGCTCGTCAGGATATCCCAGGCTGGAGTCGCTAACCTATGTGCCCAAAGGGCCATCCAATTGCATAATTCATTCGCAACTGCAGCACTTTTTCCCAAGGTTTTCTCTTTCCCAGGTTGTTTTTGAGGAGCATGCATGATTCAAGTACCTATGACGGACGCCGAGTTTCAAGAAAAGGCAGCTGAATTGCAACAGCGTTTCGGCCTCACGCTGACCGGCGTTGCGGGCAAGATTACCAAGGACGGGGTTACAGCCGGGTACACTCACTCGGACGACCTCTTGACCGTTCACATTATTGATAAGCCTTTTTTCATCTCGACTGCCTACTGCGAACAAAAGTTGCAGGAGTGGCTACAAACGGAGGAGGCGGAGGGGACTTAAGTCCAATCTTATGTGTGCGAGCTCTAACCGTGTGGAAACTCCTGCCTATGGGTAGAGCAAAAACTTCGCACGTCTCTCCTGGAATGTCTTGAGCTCGGGGAGACCTCCGTCGGAGATCGTGTGTGGGTCGGCGCCGGAGCGCAGCTGCCGGATCACCTCGGCGTTCAGGACGAGGCGATCCAGCTTCTCCGGCGGGAAGTCTTTTGGGTACAGCTTCCATAGAGCGGCTGCGATCTCGAGGCCCATCTCCGGGGAGTTCAAGGCGTCGCGGTCGACAACGACGAGATCCACGCCGCCGCAGATCTGTCCGTGGAAGGGGTACACGTCTCCACCGGGCGTGAACGTGACCGGGACGAAGTGGATGCCGTGGATCTGGCGCTGGTTGAGCGCGCGGGCGAGGTCCGGGCCGTGGATCCAGGGGGCTCCGATGCGCAGAAACGGGGTATCGGTGCCGCGACCGACGCTGAGGTTTGGGACGTCGATCAGACCTGTGCCGGGGTAGACGGTGGTTTCGGCGAGACTGCGCAGGTTCGGCGACGGGTCGACCCAGGTCAGGCCGGTCTGATCGAACCACATCGATCTCCGCCAACCCTTCATGGGGACGACGGTCAGGGGGGCGCGAAGGTTCTTTTCGCCGTTGGTGAAGCTGGCCAGTTCGCCGAGCGTCATCCCGTGGCGCACCGGCTCGGCGAGGTAGCTGACGTAGCTTTCGCGGCCGGGGGTGGTGAGCGGGCCCTGGACGGCGAGACCGCCGATGGGGTTGGGTCGATCGAGGATGACGAGCTCTTTGTTGAACTTGGCGGCGGCTTCGACGAAGTATCCGACGACGGTCTCGTAGGTGTAGAAGCGGACGCCGGCGTCCTGGAGATCGACGACGAGGAGGTCGACCGCGGCCATCTGCTCGGGGGTGGGGCGTCTGTCTGCGGGCTTGGCGCCGTAGAGGCTGTACACGGGAAGGCCGGTGAGGGTGTCCTTTGTGTCCCTGATGCCCTCGCCGTCGAGCGCGCCGTTGATGCCGTGCTCCGGACTGAAGAGCGCGACGAGGCTGAGGCCGGGGACGGCCTGGGCGGCGTCAGTGTGGAGCACGTCGGCGGTGCGCCGGCCGGCTCGGTCGATGCCGGTCTGGTTGGTGAGCAGGCCGATGCGAAGATGGCCGCCGTGCCGCGCGCTGATGGTGGCGAGCGATTGGAAGTGCTCCTGCTCGAGGACATCGATGCCGGTGAGGACCTGGGCCGAAGCCAGACCGGCGAGGCCGAGCAGGGCTCCAAGCGCGGCGAGGCTTCTGAGAACTCTCATTGGCCGATTGTTTCACCCCTGCCTGCAAGGGTCGCACGGCGGGGAGCGTCCTTGCAGCCTAGAATAGAGGGCAGGCGATGGGCGCTGCCGGCTCCCATGTCTGAGAGAGGGTAAACCGAACGCGTGAAGGCACTGGTGAAGAGCCGAGCGGAGGCTGGGTTGTCCCTGGCGGACGTCTCCGAGCCCGAGGTGGGCATCAACGACGTCAAGATCCGGGTTCTCGTGACCGGCATCTGCGGGACCGATCTGCACATTTACGACTGGGACAGTTGGGCGCAGAAGACGATTCCGATCGGTCTGACGATCGGTCATGAGTTTGTGGGCGAGATCGTCGATGTGGGCTCAAACGTGCTCGACTTTCGCGCAGGTGAGATTGTGTCGGGCGAGGGCCATGTTGTGTGTGGCCGCTGCCGCAACTGTCTGGCGGGGCGGCGGCACCTGTGCGCGCATACGCTTGGGACGGGCGTGCAGCGCAATGGATGTTTTGCCGAATTCGTAGTGGTGCCGATGACCAATGTTTGGCGGCATTCGGCCGGGATTCCGCTGGATATGGGGGCGATCTTCGATCCTCTGGGCAATGCTGTCCATACGGCGCTGGCGTTTCCGGTGCTTGGGGAGGATGTCCTGGTGACCGGCGCCGGACCGATCGGCATCATGGCGGCGGCCGTGGCGAAGCACGCGGGGGCTCGGCAGGTGGTGATTTCGGACCCGAACCCGTACCGCCGGGCGCTTGCCGAGCGGGTGGGGGTGACGCGCGCGATCGACCCGACGGTGACGCCGATCGGGGAGGTGCAAGCGGAGCTCCACATGCATGAGGGTTTCGATGTCGGCCTCGAGATGTCGGGCAACGCCCATGCGTTTCGGGACATGCTCGCGAATATGAGTCACGGCGGCAAGATCGCGATGCTGGGGATTCCGCCCGATCCGATCGCGATCGATTGGAACCAGGTGATCTTCAACCAGCTGACGCTGCGGGGCATCTATGGCCGCGAGATGTACGAGACCTGGTACAAGATGACGGTGATGCTTGAGAGTGGACTGGATATTGCCGCGGTAATTACGCACCGGTTGCCTTGGCACTGCTTCGATGAGGGCTTTGCCGCGATGCGATCGGGGGACTCCGGCAAGGTTCTGCTGGACTGGAGAGATGTTTAGGCGGAGCTTCGGACAGATGCGGCTGCCCCTGCTTGCAGCCGCATTCTGTTGGTCCTGATCTAGAGAGTGGCGACGATCTAGACGACCATGCGATCGGTGTCCGGCTCGAGTTTTACCTTGAGCCAGCCGTGTTCGTGCTGGTCGAAGTGGCGGTAGGCGTCGATGGCTGAGGCGACCGGAAGCTTTTGCGTGAAGAACTGTTCCGGGCGGATGACGCCGCTTCGGACCAGTTCCACCAGGCGCGGGAGGTATTTGCGATGGTTGCAGTTGCCCATGCGTACCGTGATGTTTTTGTTCATCGCCATGCCGATAGGAAAGCTCTTCAGGGTTGGCGGATAGACGCCGATGATCGAGAGCGTTCCTGCCTTCGCGACCGATTCGACGGCCCACTCGAGGGCCTGCGAGGGTGCTCCGCCGATCCACCACTTCTTTTTTTCCGCGTCCCGGAGATCGGGTGCGATGGTCTTCATCTCGTCGGAGAACTCGCTTTTTTGCTTGGAGGTTGCGCGGGCGGTGGTGGCGTCGACGCCGACGGCATCGATGACGCGATCGGGGCCGGAGCCCATGGTTAGTTCGTGGAGCACGGCGACTGGGCTTTCGTTGCCGAAGTCGATCGCCTCGGCGCCATGGAGCCGGGCCTGCTCGAGACGCGAGGGGACCTGGTCGATGGCGAAGACGCGACCCGCGCCCATGTGCTGCGCGCAGGCGATGGCCATCATGCCGACCGGGCCGCAGCCGAAGATGGCGACGGTGTCGCCGGGGTGAATGCCGGCCATCTCGGCCGCCTGGTAGGAGGTGGGCAGGATGTCGCTCATCATGATGGCCTGGTCGTCGGTGATCTCGGCGGGCAGCTTGACGAGATTGACGGCGGCGTAGGGGACGCGCGCGAACTCTGCCTGGAGGCCGTCGAGACCGCCGGCCGTCTCCGGGCCGCCGAAGAAGACGGTGCCGCCGAGTGGGCCGGCGACGTTGATGCGGTCGCACTGCGAGTAGAATCCGGCGCGACAGTAGGTGCAGCTGCCGCAGCCGAGGGTGGATGGGATGATGACACGGTCGCCGCGGCGGAAGTTTCGGACGCTTTTGCCGACTTCCTCGACGATGCCGACCGCCTCGTGGCCGAGGACGCGGCCTTTTTTCATGCCGGTAAAGGTTCCCCGGATGAAGTGGAGGTCGGTCCCACAGATCGCGGAGGAGGTGATGCGCACAATTGCGTCGTTCGGATCTTTCAGCTTGGGCTCAGGGACGTTTTCGAGCCGGATATCGCCGACGTCGTGGAAGACTACTGCCTTCATCGCTGTTTCCTCTAGGGATTTAGGATGGCGATCCTGCGGAGCGATGCGGCCGGTTCGCCTCTGTTCTGAAGAGAGTTTCAGCCGGATCGAAATCTACTGGAGCGGGATGAAGGTGGGTTGGTGACATGGAGGTCGGTCGGGTGCGCTGACGCGGGGGATTGCGGTGGTCTCTCGGACGCGCTAGGCTGGGCCATATTGCCTGAGCCGCGCAAGTGGCGCAGATGGGAGAGGGTGTTTTCGCGTGCACGGCAAAAAGCAGGCTCTCGCAAAGGTCGCGCTTGCGACCGGGCTCACACGGCTGATTGAATCGCTGCGAACGCGTCCCGTTCTCTTGGTCCTGAACTATCACCGGATCGGGAATGCACGCGAGACGCCGTATGACTCAGGTGTATTCTCGGCCACGGCCGAGGAGTTCCGGTGGCAGGTCGACTATCTTGGCCGGCATCTCGAGATAGTGGATCTGCCGCGTGCGCTCGAGATCGCGTCCGGCAGGGATGTTCCGAAGTCGGCTTCCTGCCTGATCACCTTTGATGATGGGTATTTGGACAACTACGAGGTGGCGTTTCCAATTTTGCGTGCGGCTGGAGCTTCTGCCGGGTTTTTTCTATCGACGGCGTTTACCGGCACGGGCAAGCTGCCCTGGTGGGATCAGATCGCGTATATCGTGAAAGGCTCGCGGCGAGAGCGGATCACGCTGCGGTACCCGGCGGAGGGGAGCTTTGACCTTCGGCGCGCTCACCGATTTGCATCGATCGCGGCCATTTTGCGGGTCTTCAAGCAGCCGGAGGTTACCGATACCGAGCGCTTTGTGTCCGAACTTGAGGCGGCGTGCGAGTCCTCTCGACCGAGTGGGGAGGCGGAGCGCTGTTTTCTGAATTGGGAGGAAGCCCGCGAGATGCAGGCGGCGGGCATGCACTTCGGCTCGCATACGCACACGCATCCCATCCTGAGCAAGCTGAGCTATGCCGAGCAGATGGAGGAGTTGACGGTTTCGCGGGGTCTTCTGGAGCAGGATCTGGGCCGCCCGATCACGACGCTTGCCTACCCGGTCGGACAGCGCAACAGCTTTGCCGAAAGTACACGGCAGGCGCTCAAGGAAGCGGGGTACACGGCGGCGTTTTCCTTCTTTTCGGGTGTCAATGTGCCGGGTCATGCCGACCTTTACAACGTGCTTCGGAGCGGCTTTGACGAGCAACCACGGGCGGTGCTTCGGCTCCGAACGGCGATCCAGACGGTGACTGGCAGGGACTGGTTTTAGAGCAGCTTGGGTTTGAGGCCGAGCGCCCGTAGGACGGTTCCACCGGCTGAGCGGGCGCATCCCTGCAACGTCATCTTGGTCGGTCCGGGGTCGTGGGGGTCGAAGTCGAAGTAGCGTTTTGGACCGCGATAGGTTTCAAAGATCTGGTCCCAGGTGAGGAGGCCGTGGTCGACGTATCTCGGCGCACATGGCACGTCGCGCCGAAGCGTGATGTGGCGGAAGCCGAAGTTGGTTGCGGTGACCGGTTCGGGCGTCTGGCCGATGAGATCGAGGTAGTTGAGCCAGCCTAGATCGACACCCATGTAGATGGCCGCGTCTCCGGTTCCGCTGAATCGCGGATTGGCTTCGATAAGGCGGACGGCACCGTCGCGCGTGTCGCGTTTGACTTCGATCTCGCAGATCCCGACGTAGCCGATGCCGGTCAGAAAGCGGTCGCAGAGCGAGCTGATCTCGTCATCGACGACCGGTTCCACGATGGACGCGCTGCCGAAGCCGATCGGGTGGGCCCGAAGTTCGCGCACAACGCAGTGGCCCAGGCGCCGGCTGCCGCGGCCGTAGACCGAGAGGTAGCAGAACTTCGCGTCGTCTCCACCGGCGACGATCTCCTGAACGACGGCTTCGGGCCGAAAGGGTTCGGCTGAGGCGTACTGCTCGAGGAGGCTCTCTGGGGTTTCGGCCGTAAACAATTTGAGGCCGCGCAGTGGGTTCGGTTCGGGTAAGGATTCCCATTCGCGTTGGTGCCGGGGTTTTACGAGGCAAGGGAACCGGGCAGTTCTGGCGAAGGTTTCGAGGTCGAGGCGAGACTGCACGTAGGCGGTTCTTGGGATGGGCAGGCCGAAGCGCTCGGCGAGAGCGTACTGCTGTTCTTTGGTTGCCAGGGCCGCCTGCACGGCGACGGCTTCGATCGAGAAGGTGTAGTGGGCTTTGAGGGCTTCCGCGTGCCGTCCGATCGCGGAGACGAACATGTCGGCCGCGGGGATGATGACCGGTTTTGCTCCGAGGCGCGCGGCGAGGTCGATCATAAAGGCGACCCACTGCTCGGGATGGGTGTCGGGATCTGGGCAGAGGTAGGATTTGCCGTATTTCGATCGGAAGCCTTCGTGCTCGGGAATCGAGTCCACGCCGACCGTGCGAACCCCGCGGCGGAGGAGATCCCGCATCAGATTGAGGCCGGTCTGGAAGACACTTCCGACGACGACCGGTGGCCAGTTCTGCTCCGCTCTCCTGGTGTACACGCGCTCAGATCTCCCCGTTCGCCCGTGGACGCTTTGCGCGGGGCGTGTGCATGGTAGCACGGCAGTGGAAGCCGTGTTGCGTAGAGTGACCGGGTGCAGCGTGGATCGGCACCTGGAAGACCCCGGGTGTGCGGGCGGGGCTGGGATTGGCTAAACTGCGATTGGCTAAATTGCGCATATAGTTCTTATCGGCAGAAAACCCACAAACTTTAGCCTCCTCTCGATAAAATCTCGAGAGAGACACGGTACGTACTTCCCGTGTACCGCCCAGGACCAGGAAACCATGGAACAGATGCCCCATCCGATCTCCGTTCGGCAGCATGCGTCGAGGCCGGATAGTCTTTTTGAGCGCGTCTCCTGGTTTTATGCGCTGTGTCGGGAGTACCTGTTTCGCGACCACACGGAGGAGATTGCCGGATCCTTGTTTCCGCCCGAAGGTCCTGTTCCGGGAACGCGTCTGCTGGAGCTCGGGTGCGGTCCGGGCTTCTATGCCTGTCGACTCTCCGAGTTGTTTCCCGACCTGCGTACCACCGGCGTCGATCTTTCGTACTCTCTGATCCGCCGGGCGAAGTCCAGAGCTGCTGCCCGTCACCTGACGAACTGTTCCTTTCAGCACGCGGACGCCCACTCGCTTCCGTACCCTTCTTCCTCGATCGACTCGATCATCGTCTCGCGTTTGTTTCTAATTGTCCCGGACAAGGAGGGAATTGTTCGCGAGATCTTTCGCGTCCTGAAGCCGTCTGGGCGATGTTTTATTGCAGAGCCGACGTCCGGCTTTCGCACGCGCCTGCCGCTGGCGCTGATGTGGCTTTTGGCGCGCCTGACCACGTCTCCGGCGGGCAAATATCGCGAGCCGCAGCAGGCGGACGTGATGACCCGGCCGGATTTTGCGGCCCTGATTGCGTCGCAGCCGTGGCTGAGCGTCAGTCTCGAGTACGACGGATGGTATCAATATGCGGTGTGCGAACGCGGGCCTGCTCTTGTTTCGGATCGGCCGCAGGATGTGGATGCGGCCGGCCAGGAAGATTTGCCGGATCTGCGGGTGTCGCCACAGGGGCAGAGTGTGCGGCTGACGACGGCTTAGCGGGAATGTGCCGAGGACACAGAGGAGATCGCCGCGTGGCGCTTTCTCTGAGCGCGATTCCCAGCTAACCTGAAGAGAGATGCCACCTCTGATCCTCGATCCAAAGTCAGCCGATCCCAGAAACTTCGGCGTATGTGCCCTGGCCGTGATGGCGAAGGCGCCGCGCCCGGGCAAGGTGAAGACGCGCCTGTCGCCACCGCTGACGCCTGCCCAGACGGCTGCCCTGAATATCTGTTTTCTGAAGGACACGACTGAAAATCTGGCAGAGGTGGCGGAGTCCGCTGAGTCCGCCGAGTCCGCTAGGTCCGGTGGGGTTCGGGCGGCGGGTCTCGTCTGCTACACACCGGTCGGCGACGAGGCGGCGTTTGATGGTCTGTTGCCTGCTGATTTCGCTCTGATTGCGCAGCGCGGCGAGAGCTTTGGAGAGCGTCTGCTCCTGGCCGCCGAGGACATCCTGGCGTGCGGTTTCGCGAGTGTCTGCCTGATCGATTCCGACTCGCCGACAGTGCCTCGGGCGGCGTTTCAGAAGGCTGTGACAGAGCTGGCGCGGACCGGCGACCGCGTCGTTCTGGGGCCGTCGAGAGACGGCGGGTACTACCTGATCGGTCTGAAGCAGGCGCATGCTGCCGTGTTTGAGGGGATCTCCTGGTCGACCTCTCTGGTGGCCGCGGAGACGCGCGAACGTTGCCGCGCGGCCGGTCTGGAACTCGTGGAGCTGCCCCTGTGGTACGACGTCGATGATGCGGCGACGCTGGATGTGCTGTGCGATGAGCTGCTGAACCAGAGGCCGCCCGGATTTACGTCGGTCGCGGGCTACGCGGCGCCGCATACCCGCGAGTTCTTGCTGGAACTCGATCCGCCGGACGAGGTGGTTGCTCAGCCTCTGGCGGCACTCGTTGGCGGGCCTCGACAACATCGGCGAAGCGGCGCATAGACCATTGAGCCTCCACTTGACAGACGCTCAACGGTCGAGCCGGAGCCCTCTGCGCGCGCGTGCACTGGGCGGAAGTCTCACGCTGGCTCGGATCGGTGTTGCGCGTCCGTGGCAGACAAACGTTGCTCTGCTCCTGCTCGGAGCTTTCCTGTTTCTGCTGTCGCGTCACCTCATCAGCGAGTACGACACGTACACGATCGGCATGTCGGGAACGTCGGGCTGGTCGGTGATCGTGTATGGGGCGGCGGCTCTGCTGGTGCTGACGCAGCCGGTCGACCGGTGGACGTTTCCGATAATCCTGGGGGTCGCGATCGTGTGCCGGCTGGCGACGTTGTTTGCCGATCCTGTGCTCTCGTCGGACGTGTACCGCTATGTGTGGGACGGCGTCGTTCAGCACGCCGGGGTCAATCCATATCGGTATGTTCCCGGAGATCGTGCGCTGAGCTTTTTGCGCGAACCGAATCTGGACGTCTTCAACAGCATCAATCGGCGGGATTATGCGCGGACTATTTATCCGCCGTTTGCGCAGATCGTTTTTTGGGTAAGCACGTTTGTCTCTCCGACCTTGCTGATGATGAAGACGACCATGGTGCTGTTTGAGGGCCTGACGATGTGGGCGCTCGTTCAGATCTGTCATCACATGGGCATACGTCGCGAGCAGACGCTGCTGTTTGCGTGGTGTCCGCTGTTGATCTGGGAGATTGCCGGCTCGGGCCACCTGGATTCGGCCGTGTTTGCGCTGACGACGCTGGCCATCCTGTTTCGCTTGCGTCGGCGAACTTCTCTGACGGGCTTGTTTCTTGGTCTCGCCGTTCTGACCAAGTTTTACCCTCTGGTTCTGTTTCCGGCGCTGTATCTTTTTCAGGCGCCGCAGCCTGACGGAGGGCGACCGAGGTCCTCTGTTCGGCGAGTGTTCGAGAGGCTTGAGTGGACGATGCCAGGGACGATGGTCGCGCTCGCCGTTGCTTTGTATGCGGCGTACTCGTCGGTTGGGAAGCTGGTCTTCGGCTTTTTGGGCGGGTATGTGGAGGAGGAAGGGATGTCGACGGGAACCCGATACTTTCTGCTCGAGCAGGTTCAGCGTATCCCGGGTTTTGGCTGGATTTCGCCGGCGGCTTACCTCGTCTTTGCCGCGGTTGTTCTCGTCGGCCTGAGCTTGTGGGCGTTTCGGGTTGCTTGGATGTCATCGACGGGTCCGGATGCGTCCGAGCCGGACAGGGCGGCCGCGTTTCTGTGGCCGGCGTTTGCGCTCCCGGCTGCTCTGATGCTGCTGTTTAGCCCGCATTATCCCTGGTACATCGCTTGGCTGATCCCGATCTTCGCCGTGCTTCCGAATCTGCCGATGGCGGCTTATATCCTTGGACTTTTTTATCTGTGCACGACGGCTCTGGCGGTCGGCTATGGACCGAAGCAGTTCTTGCTGAACCAGATTCTTTATGGGGCGATCCTGGTTGGGGGCGTGCTCGATTTTGCACTTCGGCGATCGACCTTTGGACGGGCGTTCTGCCGGCGGTTGGGGTCCTATGCCTGACGGGGTCTCTGTCATCATCCCGGCGCTTAACGAGGCGGAGTCGATTGGCGCGGTTGTGCGGTCGATGCCGTGGGAGCGCATCGCCGAGTGCATTGTGGTCGACAACGGATCGACGGACGGGACAGGGGATGTTGCGCGAGCCGCCGGAGCGCGGGTCGTGACGGCGCCGCGCGGCTATGGATCGGCGTGCCTTGCCGGATCGATGGCCGCGTTGCGGAGCTCGAACGTTCTGGTCTACATGGACGGGGACGGCTCGGACGTGATCGAGGAGCTCGGGAGCTTGCTGGCGCCGATCCTCGCCGACGAGGCTGATTTTGTGATTGGATCGCGCATTCGCGGCGATCGCGAGCCGGGGTCGATGCTCCCGTCGCAGATCTTTGCCGCGCATCTGGTCGGCAATCTCCTCTGGTGCGTCCCATCGGTGCGGCGTGGCGCACGGTACACCGACATGGGGCCGTTTCGGGCGATTCGCCGCACCTCTCTGGAGCAGATGCACATGTCTGAGCTGACCTATGGGTGGAATCTCGAGATGCAGATCAAGGCGGCGCAGAACGGTTTGCGCATCGTTGAGGTGCCGGTGCGGTACCGGAACCGCATCGCTGGGCAATCCAAGGTGGCCGGCGATCTCAAGGCTTCGATCAAGGCCGGCGTGCGGATTCTTGAGGTGCTCTTTCGTGTGGGTCTGTCGGCGCGCGCACGTGCGAGGGGCTCGGCCTCGGCTCGATCCGGATCGGCTCGGTCGTCGGTTGGGGAGGATCGGACGGGATAGAACCGAGATTTACGCCGATTGATCGGGTGTGTCAGAGTCAGGCCGGCTTCTCGTCCCAGTCGATGGTCTCGTCCGCGTAGTTGGAGACGCCGGCGATGCCTGCTTCGCCGAGGCCCTGGAGCTGAAAGAACTTCGCCTCGGGCGCATCGCCGAATCCCAGAACGGTGGGCAGAGCCGCGCTGAGAGCCGCCGCGCTGTAGTCGAGCGCACCGTGCACCTTGAAGTCCCACAGCCGAAAGACGCCCAGCGGGTAGTCCGTCATCAGCGTGTTCATCAACACGCCTGTCCCCAGGCCGGCCGCCGCCCACGCCCCCGCGCGGTTCTTCTTCCAGAGGATCGCCGCGACGGCGAAGTTGGTTGCCACGTGCACGTAGTCGATCACCGAGTGTGTCTTGGCCGAGATCAACTTCGGCATAGCATTATCAAATCCCAAACCAGCCATCTTCCGCTCTCCTCATGCGAGATCGACGTCTCGCGTCCAACGTGCGTTTTTTGTCCACGTCCACCCGCCGGGAGACACGTCGTCCCTTCTCCGGCCAGCCTGCTCTCGGAAACACTTTCTCTGATGCAAGAGTGCAGCTCCCGCGCAATATTCTGCCGGGGGCACGGATGAAATCAGACGGGTCTGGAGTCAGGCGGCTCTGGTCTTACCTGTATTCTGTTCGCAGCAGGGCAACGGTAAAAGGATCGGTGCGAATGAACTGGAAGTCTGCAAACTGGAAGCCCGGCTGGACTCGTCGCGCTTTTCTATCGACGCTTGGGGCGGTCGGCGGCGGCGCTCTGGTCCCGCTCAAACTCAGCGGCCAAACCCCTGCCGGCAAATCTACAGATCGTCCGGTCTCCTCAGATCGTCCGGTAAGCGGCCATCCTGTCGGGGGCCATCGGGTCGACGGACATCCGATCGTGCCGATTCTGTCCGGTCTCGGATCGACCGGCGATATCTATGCCGAACTTGGAGTTACACCGCTGGTCAATATCGTCGGCACCGTCACGGTGATTGGCGGCTCTGTGATGAAACCCGAGGTGATGGAACTGATCCGCCAGGGCAACCAGCACTTCGTCCTGATCGATGAACTGGAGGTCGCCGCCGGCAGATACATTGCCAAGCTCTGCAGATCGCCCGAGGGTTACACCGGCCTTGTAACGGGCGGAGCCGCCGCGGCGATGGTCGTCGGATATTCCGCGATGATGACCGAAGACCTTGAACCGCGGCTGGTCAGCGTACCGGATACGAGCACGTTTCCGCGCAACGAAGTCATCATCCAGAAGAGTCATCGCTACGCTTTCGACCACCAGATCCGGCAGACTGGCGCGAAGCTCGTTGAAGTTGTGACGCGCGAGGAGATGATCGCGGCGATCAACCCGAAGACGGTGGCGATCCACTTCACGAACATCCTCTCCGGCAACGGCAAGGTGAGCGGGCCGGAGACGGTCGCGATCGCGCGCCAGCATGGAATTTACACCTTCAACGATGCGTCGGCCGACGTGCCGCCGAAGGAACGCCTGTGGGAGTATCCTGCCGTGGGCTTCGACATGGTGACCTTTTCGGGCGGAAAGGATATTCAAGGCCCACAGGCCTCGGGCATCCTGATCGGCAGGGAAGAGCTGATCCGCTGGTCGCTGCTGAATATGAGTCCGCAAGAAGACCGTATCGGCCGCTGCTGCAAGGTCGGCAAGGAGACGATCTTCGGCTTGCTGAAAGCGCTTGAGCTCTTTGTCCAGCAGGATTACGACGAGGTCCTACGGATGTACGACGCGCGCGCCCGGGTGATTACGGACGCCATCAAGCCGTATGGCGTCACCGCTCTGCCGCGCCAGTTCGACATCGCCGCGCTCGGAAACGTAACGCCGACCTACTCGTGGTACATCGATCCCGCTCGGCATCGCATCACCGGCCGCGATCTGATGCAGAAGCTTGCCGACACTCGACCGCTCGGCATTGGAAGCATGGGCGCGGGCTCGAGCGGAATGCGCGGACGCCAGCCGGGAGACCCGCCTTACCAAAAAGTCTCCGGCACGCCGGTGGGACGGCTTCCGCAAAACGACACGCCGAAGCCGTCGCGCGAAGGGCAGAAAGTCGACCCTAACGTCTTCGGATTTGCGGTGTGGCAGTTGAAAGATGGAGAAGACCGCTTGATCGCGGCGCGCCTGGTGGAGATACTCAGCCGGGGTGCGTAGCAGATCTCAGTAGCGCCGGCTCTGGGGCCGCACTGAGGGTTATTGCAGCGTCCACACGTTGCTGTCCACCGTCTCGCCGATGAAGGCGAGTTTGTGGCCGTCGGGGGAGGGAACTGCCCACAACGGGTTGTCGTAGCGAAGAAACGTAGCAGTGCCGTCCGGAGCCACGTAGAAGAGTTCGATTCCTTCCCGGGTCTGGGCGTTTGCGGTGACGAACCAGCCCTGCCCATCGGCCGCCCAGGTCACTCCGGACAACCGCTGTGCAAGCTTTACGGGCAGATCGCGGGTGGCGCTGTTCGTGCCGGCTGCGCACGGGACGATGCGAATGGTCGGTCCGTTCGGGCCCGGCACAGGGAGAGCGATCTCGGTGCCCCCTGGGCGAACACTCCAATCCCAGAGCACTCCCTGGGTGCGCGGCGTGCTGCACAGCAGGCGGCCCTTGCCGGTTACGGGATCGAGCGCATAGTAGTGGAAGCTCTTATGCCCCTCGGTCTCGCGCAGGATGCAGGTCGGTCCGGACATCGGGCAGCGATACTCATCGAGCGGACCGCCGATGTCGATCTTGACGGGTTCGCCACCCGCTTCCGGGACGCGATAGAGCGAGTACGGATCTCCGGAGAGCCACCTGGATTTGCCGGCAAACAGGATCCACTTCCCGTCAGGACTCTGTTGCGGCAGCACCTGCGGCTGTGCACCGGAGACAAGTGGCTCCATGTGGGTGGGCGCGTCGAGCGTCTGCCGGTAGATGTGAAAGGCAGTGCCGACATCGCCGACGCCGGTGGACTCGAAGATGAGCGATTTGCTGTCGGGAGTCCACGCCTGGGGATAGTCCTGCCCGGGATTCGAGGTGATGCGTTTCACATCGGACAGGCTCGGCCGCGGATGCGTGAGGGTAGCCACATAGACGTCGGGCTGCGTCTTGTTGAGAACGGCGGCAAGCTGGCGACCGTCAGCCGAGCGGCTCAAGGCAAGCACGCGGTCGACAAGCTGCAACTGGACGGGAGCCGCGAGGGGCGTGCCGGTCTCGGGATCGAGGTCCACCCTCCACAGGGCTGTGCCCCGGGACTTGTTTACGGTGCCGGCGAACAGGATGCCGCTTTTACCCCACAGACACGCCGCCTCGAAGGCGATGCCCTCTACATCCGCGGTCTCGATGTGCTTTTGTATGTCGATCACCACCAGACGATGCTCTGCGGCGCTTCGATCTGCCTCTTTGGTCGAGTCCGGCTCTGTGCTCGAGCCGGTGGCGGCGCCAACCTCCTCGAGAATCAGCTTCTTCGCGTCCGCCGACCACAGCAGCACAGGATAGGACTCACCCTCTTTCTCGGTGTCGACTTTCAATTCGTTGCCGCCAGAGGCGTCCGTGACCCAGAACGTGGTGTTGCCCCGGTCGCTGGTACTGGTAAAGGCGACCTCTGAACCGTCCGGAGAGGGAACCCCGAGCGCCGCGTTTTCGCGGATCAGATGAGGTGCATCGTCCCCCCTCGAAATGGACCATATCTGGGGCGTATGCGTGCTGGAAGCGGTTCCGCTCACCACCATCTGGCGACCGTTGGGGAACCACTCGATGCGGCTAACGTTCTCGAATGCAGGCGCGCGCAGGGGATGGACCGCGCCGTCAAGATCCCGCAGCTGGATGCCGTGAGGGTCGGCGTAGGCCACGGATCTGCCGTCCGGGGAGATTGCGGCGGCGGTCACGCGCTGCTCCGCGTTGCCGGTGGTGAGTTGGACGAGCTTGAAGGCTCCGCGGTGCTCGGCCGGCGCGACCGGGACGTACCTCCAGAGAGCGAGGGCTCCCACCACCGCCAGCAGGAGAGCGAGTGCGGCCAACCACCATGGCCGGCGGTCCCCGGATCGGGGTGAATCAGAGATGTCCGTGGCCGCACTTAGATCGACTGCCGGATTCGTCTGGGCCATTTCGGCAGGCAGAGGCTGAAGGCTGAGCGGCAGCGACGGTGCGGACAGGCCGGGGGACCTGCGTACCTCTGACCGGGACCCTGCGCCCACCGCGACAGGCTCTTCCGGGCGGACCGGGACAGGCTCCGCGGGCTCTTCGACCAGGTGGATCTCCTCCACGGCCGCGGCAAAGCGGTAGCCCTTGCCGATCACTGTCTGGACGTACTTCGGGTTCGCTGCCTCGTCGCGGAGGGTCGATCGGATGCGGTTGATGGCCGTGTTGATGCTTTGCACGACATCGTCGGGGTCAGAGCCGGGCCAGACGCGGGCGGCGATCTCCTGGCGCGTCAGGAGGTCGCCGCGACGCTCGACCAGGAGGATGAGGATCTCCATGGCGATGCGGGGCAGGGGCAGAACCACGGTCCCACGGCTCAGTTCATACCGGCCGAGATGAAGGGTGTACGGCCGGAAATGGAATGCCTTCATAACGGATCCCCAACGCTATAAGGTTGTGTTTTTATTCTGACACATTCTCAGAAAGTAGCCTAACTGTAACAAAAGTAAAGGCTTGCGACGCTATACCGAATTGTGACGGAAGGGAGCGCGAATCGATAGAACATAGCGCGCACCTCCTTGTATGTTGAGCGTGCAACTTCGAGTCAAACGATTCAAACGAGGAGTCCTGAATGAAAGTCGCCACACTTCTTCTGTCCGCGTTCACCCTTATCCTCCCTCCCGCCGTTCACGCCGACACGATCCTCGGGGTTACGCCCGAAACCAACGAGCCCGGCCCTGGTCCCGGGCCCGCTCCTGGCCCCGCTCCCGCCCCCCCACCGCAGCCGCCGCCACGGGCTCCCGCGCCCGACGTTTACACCGTCTTCCATCCTGCCGGCACCTTTGACAACGGCTTCACACTCTCCGGCACCCTCACCTTGGACGACACGGCTACCCTCTTCACCGCATCGACGCTATCTGCCGGCATCTTCGGGTTTGACACCGTCGTCGGACAAGCGTGCGATTTTCCCACGGCATCCGATTGCGCGCTGACCCTAGGCTCCGGGGCCGGCGGACCCGAGCTGAACCTCGTCTTTGCGTTGGTCTCCTTCAACATCGGCGGCCGCGGAAGCGTATTCGGATCTATCGACGACCCCGCCGACGGTTACGTCAGCGACATCTACATCAACGCCCAGGACACCATTCAGCTCGTCGATGGAGGCACCTCCGACACGCAGCTCGGAATCCCCCCCACAGCCGCGCCCACGCCCACGCCCGAACCTTCTACCCTCTTGTTCCTCAGCACGGGCCTGCTCGGCGCGGCGGGCGCGATCCGTCGCCGCTTCGTCCGCGCCTAGTCCCTAACGCCTTTCAACCCCACTCAACCTGCTGATGCTGAATTTGCTGATCCGCCGATTTCATCCGTTCTCAAAGTGCTGTCTGCGAGCGCCAACGGCGGCACTTTGGGACGATCTCCGGTTCCGCTACGAACCTCGTACACACTCACGAGGACACACCCTTGCAATCCTTTTCGTTTCTCTTGATCTGCCTTGGTCTCTCCTTTCTGTGAAGTCTCCCTCAACTCTAACTTCCTTGGAGATCTTACAAATGCGTTTACCGATCCTTTGTCTTTTTCGTAGACGTGCCGATCAGGTAGCTTATGGTTATCTGGTTGACGACGAATGGGCGAGGGTGCATGAAGACAGGTTTGCTGCGGATACTGGTTGGAACTCTCCTTGCCGTGTTGCTGTGTGTCGCTCCTGGTTGCGCGCAGACGGTGACCGGCACCGTGACCGGCATTATCACCGATCCGAGCGGATCTGTGATTCCCGGCGCGACTGTGGTGGCGCACAACGTGGATACGGGCGTGGACTCCACCGCGACGGCGGACGCGGCTGGGCTATACCGTATCAGCTTTCTGCCGATCGGCCGGTACCAGATCACATTGGACGCGAGTGGATTCGCGAGGCAGACGGTGCCGGCCTTTCAGTTGGAAGCTCTGCAGACCGCCACATTCAATAGGAAGATGACGGTCGGGACCGCTGTGACGGTTGAGGTCTCAGAAGCCGCACCGATTCTCAATACAAACGACGCGACTCTGAGCAGTACGTTTACCGCGACTACGATCGAAAACGTTCCCTTGAACGGACTCGACTTTTCCGCGTTGACGCTCTATGTGCCGGGCTCGGTGAGCACGGCAGGGACCGGCGGAACCACAGGCATTGAGCGCAGCACCTACTACACCGACTCCGTGAACCTGAACGGAAACCGAGCCCAGGCCAACAACTACACTCTGGACGGCATTGACATCAACGAGACCTTCAACAACCTGATCTCGTACAGCCCGGCGCCGGAGTCCTTGCAGGAGATCAAGGTGCTGACCGCGAACTCTCCGGCGGATTATGGAAACGTCAACGGTGGAGGCATTGTCAGCATTTTGAAGAGCGGCACCAACGGCTTCCACGGGTCGGCGTACGGCTACCTCCAGGATTACAGGATCAACGCCAACTCGTATGGGAACAAGCACGCGACACCGACGGTTCCGGTGAACCCCTTCTCGCAGGCTCAGTTCGGCGGCAGTCTGGGAGGTCCGATCAAGCGCGACAAGCTCTTCTTTTTTGTCGACTATCTGGGTTCGCGCTTTCACCAGGGTGGGACCTCCCAGGGCAGCGTCTTCTCTCAGGCGATGCGGAACGGCGATTTTTCGGCGCTTCTCCCCGGCATTCAACTGTATGACCCCGAGAACGGCTTCGTTCCGTTTGTCGGAAACAAGGGGGTTCCGATCGTCAACCCTGTAGCGAAATTTCTGTTTGCGAATACGAATCTCTACCCGTTGCCCAACGCCGCGCCTACGGACAACATCGTGAGCAACAACTACCAGGGTCCGACCCGCAACTATAAAGCCAATAATCAGGGCGATATCAAGATCGCCTACGACCCGCGCCCGACGGACAGGATCACCGGCTTCTACTCGATGTCGACGGCCTATGACGGATCGACCGCGCTCTTACCGATCAGCTTTCCCGGCGTGAATCTCTATCCGACCAAGGTGACAGGCGCCAATTGGGTGCACATCTTCTCCTCCACCATCGTGAACTCCGCACGCCTCGGCTTCACGCGCACCATATGGGCCCAAAGTGTTCCGCAGGACCCCTCCGGCCAGTTCGGAACCAGCGGTGATGCCAAGGTTGGGATCTCGTTTCCTAACCAGGCGTTCAACGGCTTCACCTATCAAAACATTGCGGGCGGCTTTAGCGGCTTGGGAAATCCCGCCCAGAATGGCGGTTTGATCGATAACACCTTCAGCTATATCGATAACCTGACGTGGCAGCGCGGCAGGCATACCTTGACCATGGGCATACAGGCGCTGCGATATCAAAACAACTACCCCACCAGCAACAACAACGGGTACCTCGGATCGATGACCTACGACGGCTCGTTCACGAGAGACCCGACCGCCGCCAATGCGGGGGGCTACGGTGGTGCTGACTTCGTCCTGGATCGCGTTCAGTCCGCCGCCGCGACGCTGACCAGCGTGAACGTAGGGCAGAGGCAATGGCGAACAGCCGGGTTCCTCGCCGACGATTTCAAAGTGCTGCCAAACCTGACGCTGAACTTCGGCGTGCGCTACGAGTACGACCAGCCATGGATCGAATCGAACAACAAGACCGGCAATATCGATATCGCGACTGGGCAGGTGCTGTATGCGGGAAAGGTGCCCGCGGGTGCGCCGGCAGGATCGGGAATTTGCTCCAATCGCGCTTGCTATGACGGCAATCTCGACCAGATCATGCCGCGTTTGGGCTTCGCGTACCAGGCGAACAATCGCTTTGTGATTCGCGGAGGGTACGGCGCCACCAGCTTCTATGAGGGCAATTCATCCAATCAGCGTCTGACCTCCATCACACCCTTTATTCAAGCAGTCAACGTGACGACCATTACACCGACGGCCGGCAATGGCGGCACACCACGCACGGCCGAGCAGGGCTTCTCCGGAGGCACCACACAGTACGGCGGCACCTTCAACGTCTACCCGAAGAATATTCAGCCGGCGTACGTGCAGGAGTGGAGCCTGACCACCGAATATGCGATCAGTCGTAGCTTGTCTTTGCAGGTTGGCTACGTGGGCGAACAAGGGCAGCACATCGAGGACTACGGAAACCTCAATCAGTATCGTGTCAACGGCGACGCTACCTCCGCTCCGTACTACAACAACAACTACATCGGTGTGAACGCAATCGATCCCTCGGTCAGCGTCGCTTCCGGAAGGCTCCTGATCACGGAGTCCCGCGCCGCCATGAGCTACAACGCCTTGCAGGCTATCCTGCGCCAACGCACGAGTCACGGTCTCGAGTTCACCCTCAACTACACGTATGCGAAGGCGCTTACAAACAGCCTGGGCAACTATGGCCTGAACGTCGCGGGGTACTCAGGCGCCTTCCAGAATTACTACGACAGTGCCGCCGATTGGGGTCCGGCTGGATACGACGTTCGTCACAATGTCAGTGGCACTGGCGTCTACGCGTTGCCCGTAGGCCGCGGAAAACAGTTCATCTCGGGCGCCAATCGATTGGTGGATGAAGCCATCGGCGGATGGAGGGTCGCCGTCGCCGGAGTCGCGTACACCGGCTTCCCCGAGACCGTGACCGGCCCTGATAACAACTCCAACAGCTACGGTACATTTCGGCCAAATCAGTACCGTGCGCTAAAGATTCGGAACCGCACGCTCGATCACTGGTTCGGCACCGACCCGTCGGCGATCCCTTGCAGTATCGCAGGCGTCGACAATGGCTTATGCGCCTTTGGGGCTCCTGCGGATAACACCTTTGGCACCGCCAGGAACGGCAACGTACGCGGCCCGGGATATCTGAACGTAGACATGTCGGCGTTCAAGGACTTTCACACTTTCCGCGAGCAGACGTTGGGCTTTCGCTTCGATGCTTTCAACACATTTAACATCGTCAGCTACGGCAACCCGGATACCGGAATCACAGACACCAACTTCGGCAACGTTTCGAACCAGGGTGTGCGCTCCGTCGAACGGCATCTGCAGTTTTCGGCGCATTACAGGTTCTGACTGCCGCTCTTCGCCAGAGAGCCTATCTCTCCGGCGCGGTCTGTACTTCGTTACGGTACGGATCGGGTGTTACAAATTGGCAAAGAAAAGCAGAGCATTCTGCTAAACGTGGAGGTATGGTGGAGGCGGCGGGAGTCGAACCCGCGTCCGAAAAAACTTCCAACAGAGAGCTTTCATGCTTTTCCCGGTTCGCTTTTGTCTCGTCACCACTGCTCGGAACGGGCGAAGATGCAGTGGCGACCAGTCTGATCGATCTCGTCCACACCCGCGCAGACGGAGCAGGGAAGACCAGCCTACTGTGCGACGATGGGTTCGAGCCCGTAGGCGAAGATCGAGCCATCGGCTACCTAATTAATTAAGCAGCAAGCGCGAATTGAGGTTCGGCACTTATAGTTTTGTGAGCGATTACGGGTGTCCACACCCCGGCATGCCTCTCTGCCACAAGCAATCCCGTCGAAGCCGTGACGCCCCCAGTGTGGAGCTGGCACCAACCTTGCTCTGGCGCTACAAAGATCTGAAGCTAGTATACCGCGCCTTACAGCGACGCGTTCAGCAGGTCCACGTTCTGCCACTCGCCACGTTCGATCGCTGCCCGAATCTCGGCCGGCTTCTTTCCGAGCTTCGTCTGTTCGTACGCAAACACCGCCTCACGCATGCACGTTGAACACGCCGCTCCGTGCGTTCCTTCAAAGCAGCTGTGCAGACTTTTGTGCCCGAGCGCGCGGTCGCAACGGCAGTAACACGGCATCTGGTGGAGCACTGCCGGGATCTTTGCCGCGATTTTGTACGACACGACCTGGTACGGATGTGTGAAGTACGTCCCGGTCAGTTGGTCTCCGCTCAGTACGGGTGGGAGGCCTTTCGCCGGAGCAGCGGCGTGGTACGCCGGAACATCTTCGGACGGATTGGACCACTGCGCCGAAGCGACGATTGTCCCTGTGCCCAGAAGTATGCAGGTACCCCACCGCCTCAGCCTGTCTCTCATCATGGACGATTGTATCCTGGGGCGTGCAAGCGGATCGATACCGCGAAAGGGGAATGCCCTGGGAAAGTGGCGGTTCCTGAGCTGCGTAGAGGACCAAATCGGGCAAAAAAGGACGGCACGTTCGATGTTTTGTCCGTGCCGGGAGGCCAGTGACGCAACTTGGATCGGCAACCCACCCGCCGAAAACTTTGGAAGAGCTCCTCAGCCCCTCTACTGAAATACATATTAGCATACCGGCGGACTTCCATGTTGCGGATATTTTGAGCGCCTGCCCTGAGATCGGTCCATCGCTCAAAGCCGTCGCACCTCGACGCGCGCTAGGCGACAGCCGGATGCCAGAGCTTCGCCGAGAGCGCGGCCGGCGTCAGTTTCGTGATTTCGCACCGGAGTTCCTTCCAGGTCTCGACCGGAATGCGCAGGTAGACCTCAACGATTCTGGGGTCAAACTGGCCGCCCGCCCCTCGAGCGATTTCGGCCTGCGCGGTTTCGAAGCTCGTTGCCTTTCTATAAGGCCGGTCGGAGGTGATCGCATCCATCGTATCGGCCAGCGCAAAAACCCTCGCTCCTAAAGGAATCTCCTCCCCTTTCAGACCTCGTGGGTAACCCTTTCCATCGAACCGTTCCTGATGCGCATAGACAATCTCGGCTGCATCTTTCAGGAAAGGAATCTTTCGGACGATCTCGTAGCCCTGCGTGCAGTGCCGGCGCATGATCTCCATCTCCTGATGGTCGAGCTTGCCGGGCTTGAGAAGGATTTGGTCGGGCGTGGCGATCTTTCCAATGTCGTGCAGAAACGCGCCGCGTGCGATCAGCCGCAAGTCGTCCGTGCCCAAGCCTACTGCGCGCGCGAGTTCGATGCTGTACGCTGTGACTCGCCGCGAGTGGCCCTCTGTCTCCTCATCCCGCAGATCCAGGGCGTCGCCCATCGCCTCCAGCGTCGTGTCGTAGCTTTTGTCGAGGTCAACCATGATCGATCGCAGACGTTTCGTCCGCGCAGCTACCATGAACTCGAGATTTTCTCGGTATAACGCGTTCTGCTTGATCGCGTGTTGGCGTTCGAGGGAACGTCCTACTATATGGAGCAGGTTATTTCGCTCAAAGGGCTTCAACAGGAAGTCGACCGCACCGCGCCGAAAGGCACCCGTCGCGATATGGACATCGTGCACGGCGGTGATCAGGATGACCGGTGTGCTGGGGAAGTCGGTTGTGATCCGGTCCAGCAAGCACAGACCGTCGGTGCCCGGCATCATGACGTCGGAAAGAACCAGATCGTACTCCGCATCCAGCGATAGCCGCTCGATGGCTTGCTCTGCACTTTCCACGGCAGTGACGTCGTAACCGCCATGGTCAAGAACGGCACAAACGATATCCCGGACGGCAGACTCGTCATCAACTACCAGTACGCGTTCTTTCGGCATCTCATGTTCTCCAGCGCAGAGTGGAAACCCGGCGACAGCATCGATCTATCCTCCTTATCGGCAGGTTTGAGCAAAACTTTACGGTTCCTTCGATTTATTTTCAGACTTTCTGGCAGCGCGTGTTTTTAGCCTTGCCCGTCGTTCGTCCGCCCACCCCGGCTTTGTGATCTGGCGGCTGCGTCCCAGAGCCAAAGCTCCTCCGGGGACGTCGTCCGTAATACAGCTTGACGCGGCGATGTACGCCCCACGCCCCACCGACACTGGCGCGACCAGGGTGGAATCGGAACCGATAAAGGCGCCGTCCTCGATCGTGGTGACATGCTTGTCGACGCCGTCGTAGTTGCAGGTGATGGTTCCAGCGCCCACGTTCACACCTTCGCCGATCACTGCATCTCCAAGATACGTAAGGTGATTCGCCTTCGATCCGGCGCCTATGCGAACCTTTTTGGTTTCGCAGAAGTTGCCGATATGAGCTCCCTTGCCGATCCGGCTCTCCGGTCGAAGGTGCGCGTAGGGCCCAAGCACGGCATTGTCGGCGATCTCCGCGTGGTCGAGCACACATCCGTTGCGGACGAGAACTCCGTCCCCCAAGAGCGAGTCGCGCACCACGGAGTACGACCGTACGGTGCACTCGGATCCAACGCTGGTCGACCCGAGCAGCTGCACAAACGGTTCGACCACGGTGTCGGCGCCCACCTGGACATCCGCATCGATCACACACGTGTCCGGACGGAAGATCGTGACTCCGTTCGCCATCAGCTGCTTCGCTTTGCCCATGCGCATAGCCTGATCGAGATGCATCATCTCCTGAATCGTGTTGGCTCCCAGGACCTCGTCTACATCGCTGGCCTGTACGGCTACAACTTTTTCGCCATCCAGGCGCAACAAGGCCGCGACATCGGTCAGATACAGCTCGCGTTGTGCATTGTCAGAGGTAAGCAGATCGAGCTTGGGGAACAGCGCTTGCACACGGAAGCAGTAGATGCCGGAGTTGATCTCCGGTGCGTCCTTTTGCTCCGGTGTGAGCGACCGCTGTTCGACGATCGCGAGGACCTCGGCACTCCCTGGGTCCGCCCGAAGCACGCGTCCATACCCCGTCGGATCCGGCGGAACCGCGGTCAGGATCGTCATCGCGGCATCTTCGCGCCGGTGCACCGCGCAGAGTTGCTCGATCGTCTCCGACCGGATGAGCGGAACGTCGCCCGAGAGCACAACCAGATGCTCCGGCCGCTCTGACTGACCGTCGCCCGTCTCGAAGTAGGCTTTCACCTGCTGCAGGGCATGTCCCGTGCCCTTCTGCTCGGTCTGGTTCACGAAGCGCACACCGGTCGACTGGACCGCCGCTCGCACGCGGTCCGCCTCGTGTCCCACAATGCAGAGAACCTGGTCGGACGGAACGACGGCCTCGGCCGCGGCGATGACATGGAGCAGCAGAGCCCGGCCTCCGACCTCATGCAATACCTTGGGCCGCTTACTCTTCAGCCGCGTTCCTTTACCCGCTGCCATGATGGCGATGCCAAACCGACTCGTGTCCATATCAGGTCGATCTTCTCACGCCCCAGGCAACAGGATCTCTCCCCCAGAAGGAGCATACTTGTGCCAGGAGGCGCCATGTCGACCAGCTATGTTGTTCCGTTGAGCGAGTACCTCGGTTCGGCGTATCGTCCCGATGTCGACTACGTGGAAGGTGAATTGCAGGAGAGAAACGTGGGCGAACTGGATCACAGCGACTTGCAGTACTTCTTTGCAAGTTGGTTCAATCAGCGGCAAAGCGAGTGGCAGCTTCAGGCCAAGATTGAGCTTCGGGTACAGATCAGCGAAGACCGGTTTCGCGTTCCAGACGTCTGCATCCTCGGCGCCGATGCACCGCGCGAACAGATAGTACAGACCCCGCCCGTGCTGTGCATCGAGATTCTTTCGCCCGCCGACACCGTGCAAAGGATGCATCAGCGGGTCCGGGATTTCCTGGCGATGGGAGTCCGCGAGGTGTGGCTCGTCGACCCTCTGTCCAGAGCGATTCTTCTCTGCTCAGGCGGCACAATCGTGGAGCAGACCGGAGGTGTCCTTACACTTGCGGGAACGTCGATCCACATACCCGTCGCTGAGGTGTTCCGCGTCCTCGATGCGGTCTAGAGGGGACTACTGCGCCGCCTTGGACGCTCCCTCCGGGGGCGGTATGCTGACGTCGACGGTCGTCACACTGCCTAATTCGGTCAGCGGCGGTGTCAGCTCCGACCGGTTCCCGACGACGACGATCGCCAGCTTGGACGCATCCACGTACCGCTTCGCCACACGCGAAACGTCGGCGGCTGTCACGCGCTCCACCCCGGCCTTGTACTTCTCGAGGTAATCGGCAGGGTACCCGTAGAACGCCAGCGTGACTTGTTCCTCGAGGACCTTGTCAGGCGAGTCGTAGTTGAAGATAAAGGAGTTCAGCACCTGATCCTTGGCGTTTTGAAGTTCTTCGGGCGTCGGCGGCTCGGTCTTCAGGCGTTCGATCTCGGCCAGCATCGCCTTGGTTGCCGCAACGGTGCTCACGCTTCTGGTTCCCGCGCCGACGCGAAACATGCCCGGGTGATCGTAGGCCGCGCCGTAGCTCCCATTCACGCTGTACGCGAGGCCGAGCTTGGTTCGTACGTCCTGCACCAGACGCGATCCGAAGCCGCCGGAGAAGATCTCGTTCATCACGCTCAGGGCGTACAGATCGGGGTTGTTGCGCTCGGTCCCGAGACCGACGATGAACACGTTGGACTGGTTCACATCCGCTTTGTCGACGAAGTAGACACCCGGCTTCGGTCCCGCGAACTCCGGCGCTGCACTCTCGGTGAGCTTGCCTTTAGGCAGGCTGCCGAGCGCCGATCGAAGCTTTGCCTCGACCGCGGCTGAATCGAAGTCGCCCGATACGGAGACGATCATCCCGTTCGGAACGACGGTTCGGGCGTGCCACGCAGAGAGGTCATCGACCGTGACCGCGCCCACGGTCCGGAACTCCGCCTGCCGCGCGTAGGGGCTCGTCGCGCCGTAGACCACTTGGGCTGCCTCCCGGTTTGCGATCCCGCCCGCATCATCGTTTCTCCGAGCGATCCCTTTGTCCATCTGAAGCTTTGCGAGCTCGAGCTTGTCTGCCTTGAAAGCGGGATGGAGCAGGAGATCGACTGTCGCCGCCAGAACGGTGTCGAACTCAGCCTTCGGTGTCGACCAGCCGATCGATGTGGACGCCAGACCGCCCCTGGTCTCGATGTGCGCCGCCTTGGCCTCCATCCGGTCGTCGAGAGCATCGCCCGAGATCGTCGCGCTCCCGCTGGTTCGCCACGTCTGTCCGTACAGGCTCACAAGACCGATCTTTGCCGCCGGTTCGTCCCGACTTCCGCCGCGAATCAGGATTTCACCGTCGATAAACGGCAGCTCATGATCTTCCTGCAGCAGGAGCACCAGGCCATTGGGGAAGACGATCCGCTTTGGCTGGGCGGGCTTGAACGCGTGGAGCGGAGGGATCGCGATCTTTCGCCACGGCTCATTGGTTGGAGCGGGAGCGGCCGGAGCAGATGCCTGCGCCTGCGCGTCAGCTGCAGGCTGCTGTGCCGGAGGCCGAGACTGGGCTCCAGACATCGCCCCAAACATAACCAGGAGCCCGGCCAGCGTATAAATCGAGGGACGTCTCATCACTGTCCACCTCCCGCGTTCTTGGCCGCTCCCGGCGCCGCACCCGCAAACTCAATCCGGGCGCTGGTCCGATTGCCTTCGACGAAGATCTTATTGGCCACGCGCTGTATATCCGCCTTTGTCACTGCATCCACCTTTTGCAACTGCCGAAAGAGTTCACGCCAGTCGCCGTAACGCGTCTGGTACTCGGCCAGTTGATGCGCCAGGCCTTCGTTGTCCGCCAGACCGCGCAGGAGATCGGCCTTGGTGCGGACCTTGTACCGCTCCAACTCGGCGTCGGTGACCGGCTCGGACCGAAGCCGATCGAGCTCCTTGTGGATCGCGGATCGCATCTCCTCCGGCGTGTGGCCAGGCAGAGGAACCGCGTACACGGCAAACAGTCCCGGAAACTTCTCCCCAGGAAATCCGCTGAAACCTTCGGCCGCCGCGGCGATGCGCTGGTCCCGCACCAGGCTCCGATACAGCCGTGCCGTCCGACCGTTCGAAAAGATATCCGTGATGGCGTCATACACCGCGTCGTCAGGATCCCTGTAGTCCGGCTTGTGGTAGCCCTCGATGTAGAAAGGCTGGGTCGCCTCACGCAGCACCACGGATCGCTCAGCGGTCTGCACCGGCTCCACCGTCGTCATCGCCTCGGGCTTCGGCCCGGCTGGAATCGCGCCAAAGTACCGCTCCAGAATCGGCATCGCCTCCGCGGCGCGCACATCCCCAACCACGGCCACAACGATATTCGAAGGCACGTAATACTTCCGGTGAAACACGTCGGCCTCCGTCGCCGTCACCTGGCTGATCTCGCTCTCCCACCCCACATCCGGTCGACGGTAGGGATGCGCCACGTACGCGGTGGCGAGAAACTGCTCGACCATGCGTCCGGTCGGCGAAGAATCGGTGCGCATCCGGCGTTCTTCCTGCACAACGTCCCGCTCCTTATAGAACTCGCGTTCGACGGGATGCGCGATGCGGCCGCTCTCCAGGTAGGCCCACAGCTCGAGCCGATTCGACGGCATGCTCCAGAAGTATTGCGTCGAGTCCTTGCCGGTCGATGCATTGACGCCGACCGCTCCGTTCTCCTCGGCGATCTCCGAAAATTCATTGGGAACGACAAACTTCTGCGCGGCCTCGACCGCATCGGCGAAGCTCTTCTGCAACGTCGCCAACTTGGCTTTATCCTGCCCTACCGTCTTCCGAAGCTCTTCTTCGTAAGCCGCTTCGGCCGATTCGACCCGAGCCAGCGCCACCTTTTCCCCGGCATAATCCGTCGTTCCAATCTCGTCCGTCCCCTTGAACGCCATGTGCTCAAACATGTGCGCGAGACCGCTCTGCCCTCCAGGGTCGTTCGCCGATCCAGCGTCCACCAGCGTGTAAAAGCTGAACACCGGAGCCTCCGGTCGCTCACACACGATCAACGTCAGGCCGTTCGGCAACACCTTTACCGTCGTCCGCTTCTCAAAACTGGCCAGGTCCTGAGCCGTCGCCGGCAAAACGAGGGCGCAACCGAACGCCAAACCCACAAATCCAGCCATCCACCGACCTAATCGCAACGCCTGCCTCCGCTCTCTCTTCCAACTTCCCAGCTTGCAACATGAATCCCAGCTTGCAACATTAATCTCTGTCCAGTAGGACCGCACTCTCGCCTATTTTGTCATCGCGTCTGGTCTCCGCGAAGCAAGCGCGTCTGGTCTCCGCGAAGCAATCGCCCTGCGACCAGCCAGACCGCGACACCGGTCAGAGCAGCACCGGCCAGCAGCAGGCTCCATCGCGCGAGTGAGATCGCAACCTCGGCTTCCGCCTTGATGACCTGTCCGACACTCTCTAGGAACTGATCCCTCGTCCAGGAGTTCCTCGCCGGCGCCGGGCCTCGCCGATTGCAGTGTTGGGCCGCTTCCGCCCAGTCGCCCTTGCCGATGGCCTGCAACAAATTTGTGTACTGAGCAAACAGCTTTGCCGGTCCCAGGTTGTACACCATATCCAACAACGCCAGCTTTGCCGTGTCCGGCAGACCGTCGTACTCGGGCAATTTCGCGCGGAGATGAGCCTCAAAGCCCAGCAGCACTTCCTTGAGTTTTGCCTCGATCACCGCCTCCGGCAGCTCCAGCGCCCCGGGCCTTCGATAAAATGCGGCCGGACGTCCCTTCTGCATCGCGGACACGCGCGCGAACTCCGCCGCAATCTCCTCCGGTGTCGCACCTCTTCCGCCGGACACGAACGCCAGCGCCTTCGCCGCGGCCGAGTTCGGCAGCATCAGCCCCACACCGACCGTCACCTTGCCCACCGTGTCGAGGTACATCCACGGAACGGACCCCTCGTACTGCCGCAGCTTCTGGATGGATTGCTCTATATAGGTCATCGTCGCCACGTGTCCAACGTAGCATGACCGGAGCTGAGCGGCGTCTGTCTCCGCAGTCTCTGCTTGACGACTGAATGACCATTCAGTATGCTTCACGCCAGCCGCTCCCACGAGCGGAGGAGTTCTCCCCAAAAATGTCCTCCAGCACGCTAGATCGACCATCTCCAGATCGACCATCTCCAGATCGACTATCTTCAGATCGACCATCTCCGCCGGCGCCCACATCCATCTCCTCCGCTATCTCCGGCGGCACCCGGCAGATCCGGAGAGTCGCCGTTCTGGGCGCCGGCACAATGGGATCGCGCATCGCGGCCCATATCGCCAACGCGGGAGTCCCGGTCGTCCTCCTGGACATCGTTCCCCCGGGCACAGCTCCGGACGCTCCCAAAGCGGAACGCAACCGCATCGCCGTCACCGCGCTCGAAGCTCTCAAAAAAGCCAAGCCCGCCGCCTTCTACGCCACCGAATCAGCACGTCTGATCTCGATCGGCAACTTCGATGACAACCTCCATCTCATCGGAGACTGCGACTGGATCATCGAAGTCGTCGCCGAGAACCTGGAGATCAAACGCGCTCTCCTCACCCGTGTCCTCGAACACCGCCGACCCGGCGCCATCACGACCACCAACACCTCCGGTCTTCCCGTGGCCGACATCGTCGCGGGCATGCCGGACGATCTGCGCCGGCACTGGTTCGGCACGCACTTCTTCAACCCGCCGCGCTACATGCGTCTGCTCGAAATCATCGGCACACCGGAGAGCAGCCCCGCCGATCTCGCCACGATCGCGCAGTTCGCCGGACAGCAGCTCGGCAAGACGGTGGTCTCGTCCCGCGATACGCCCAACTTCATCGCGAACCGCATCGGCACGTTTACCATGGGCAACGCGATTCGGCTCATGGGGGAGCAGGGCCTCACGATCGAAGAGGTCGACGCCCTGACCGGCGCTCCGCTCGGCTGGCCCAAGACCGGAACATTTCGTCTGGGCGACCTGGTCGGCGTCGACGTCCTTGCTCACGTCGCCACCAACTTCTCCCAGCAGGCCGGTCGCATCAACGACGAACGCACGGACGTCACTCTCGCGCCCTTTATCGCTCAGATGATCGAGCGCAAGCTGCTCGGCGACAAGGTCGGAGGCGGCTTCTACAAAAAAGTCGGCAAAGATCCAGAAGGCCGTGATCTCCGACACGTGCTCGATTGGCAGACCCTCGACTATCGGCCCTCCACCCGACCGAAACTTCCCGCGCTTGAGATGGCCAAAAACGTCGAGCAGACCTCCGCGCGCATCGCCAAACTCCTGCACGCCGACCCCCACACCGACAAGGCCGCGCGCTTTCTCTGGCCGCTGCTGACCGAGCTCTTCACCTATGCCGCGAACCGCGTCTCCGCCTCCGGCAGCGAGCCCGCCGCCACCATCGTCGAGATCGACCAGGCTATGAAGTCCGGCTTCAACTGGGAGCTCGGACCGTTCGAGATGATGGATGCCGCCGGGGTGCGCGAGACGACGGACAAGATGCGCGCGCTCGGTGCGCCAATCAGCCCCAACGTGGAGCGTCTTCTCAGCGCCTCCGAAGCCGAGCCCAACCCGACCTGGTACCGCGATTCAGCTCACACCCCCGCCGGACGCGAGTTCTTCGACCTCACGACCAACACCTACCAGCCCGTTCCCGCGGCCCACGGCACGCTCTCCCTCGCGGCGATCAAAAAGTCGAACGGCCTCGTCAAACGCAATCCCGGAGCTTCGCTCGTCGATCTCAGCGACGGCATCGCCTGCCTGGAGCTTCACTCCAAGATGAACGCCCTTGGCGGCGACATCATCTCGCTCATCACGCAGACCCTCAAGCCCACCTCCGAGGCCGTCGCGAACTTCCGAGGCTTTGTGATCACGGGCGAGTCGGCGAACTTCTCCGTCGGCGCCAACCTCATGCAACTCCTCCTCGCCCTCCAGGAAGAGGAGTGGGACGAGGTCGACCTCATGGTTCGCGGCTTCCAGAACATGACGCAGCTGATCAAGTTCTGCCCCCGTCCTGTCGTCGTTGCGCCCTTCGGCATGTGCCTCGGCGGAGGCGTCGAGATCTGCCTGCACGCCGCCGCTCGGCAAGCGCACGCCGAACTCTACATGGGCCTCGTCGAGGCAGGCGTGGGCCTGATCCCCGGCGGCGGCGGTTGCAAGGAGATGACGCTGCGCTCGGTCGAAGCCGGCTCCTCCATCCGCCCCGATGCTCGCGGCGAAGGTAGCGCCCGCGGCGATGAGTTGGCGATCTTCGAAGCGCTCAAGAAGAACTTCGAGACGATTGCCAAGGCGACCGTCTCCACGTCGGCGGCCGAAGCTCGCGGTCTGGGCTTCCTCCGCGCCTCCGATCGTGTCACGCCCAATCGAGATCGCCTCGTCGCCGACGCCAAGCACCGCGCCTGCGAACTCGCCGAGGCGGGCTACACCGCCCCCCAGCCCCGCACCGACATCCCCGCGCCCGGCGAGAACGCCCTCGCCACCCTCAAACTCGCCGTCTGGACCATGCGCGAAGGAGCCTTCATCTCCGAGCACGACGCCAAGGTCGCCAACTGGGCCGCACACATCCTCTGCGGCGGCAAACTCACTCCCGGCACCCCGGTCAGCGAGCAGTACCTCCTCGACCTCGAACGCGAGGCGTTTCTGTCCCTCTGCGGCGAAAAGAAGACCCAGGACCGCATCGCCTTCACCCTCAAAACCGGCAAACCGCTCAGAAACTGATTATCCTCAAAAGGAGATAGGAGACGAAAACATGTCGCACCTTCAAAGGCTAGACGTCCGCCCAAATGTCCATGCAGAGTCGCTTCGTGTTATCTACGAAAGCTCTGATCTTCACGGCTGGTCTGTCGCAACTCTCTCGACAGGTGAAGACATGATGGTTGGCATACGGTGGAACACCGCGGATCGACTAGAACGCTTCCGTTCCGCAAAGGATCGAGACTGGTTCATCCTCCCGCCCGAGATCGCCGGACAGGTACTCACGATGGCAAAAGATCTGGAAGCGGCACGACAGGAAAAGATACGACGGAGTTATGCAGAACAGGCTGCTGATCACGAGGCCGAGGCCGAAGCGCTTGAGTGGTCTGAAGCTTTGATAGGAGACGGTTTTGAAGAGGGGTGATGTCTTCTGGACCGCCTTTGATCCATCTATCGGAGGTGAAGCGCGAAAGACACGGCCGAGCGTGATCGTCAGCAACGACGAAGCGAACCGATCCCTTAATCGTGTACTCGTGATACCGCTCACCTCGAATACGGCTCGCGTCTTTGCTGGTGAAGCTCTCGTTTCGGTAAACGACAAAGATCACAAGGCAATAGCGAGTCAACTAACGACAGCAAGCAAGATTCGAATCGGAGACAGAATCGGCGCTCTTTCACCTGAAGACCTCTGGAAGGTGGAAAACGCGATTCTCTTTCAGACCGGAATCACAGAATAAGGCCGAACCCAATGAACGAAGTCATCATCGCCTCCGCCGTTCGCACCCCCGTCGGCAAAGCCCCGCGCGGCACCCTCCGCAACACTCGCCCCGACGACCTCGCCGCCACCGCCATCACCGGCGCCCTCAGCCGCATCCCTCAGCTCGACAAGTCCGAGATCGACGACGTCATCCTCGGCTGCGCCATGCCCGAGGCCGAGCAGGGCATGAACGTCGCCCGCATCGCCTCGCACCGCGCCGGCCTGCCCAACTCCTCCTCCGCCATGACCGTCAATCGCTACTGCGCCTCCGGCCTCCAGTCGATCGCCATCGCGGCCGATCGCATCCGCGGCGGGTCGGCCGATGTCATCGTCGCCGGCGGCACCGAGTCGATGTCCTACGTCCCGTTCGGCGGCAACAAGATCTCGCTCAACCCCTGGCTCGTCGAAAACTACCCCGGCTCCTACATCTCCATGGGCCTCACCGCCGAGCGCGTCGCCAAACACTACGGCATCACGCGCGAAGAGATGGACCAGTTCTCGCTCGGCTCCCACGAAAAGGCCGTCCGTGCGATCGAGGCCGGCTGCTTCGACGACGAGATCGTCTCCGTCCCCGTCACCAACACCACGCCCGACCTGGCCAGCAAGAAGCAGCCCAAGGTCAGCCCCGTCCAGACGACGTTCACCCGCGATGAAGGTCCCCGCGCCGACACCTCGCTCGAAGCGCTCGCGAAACTCAAGCCCGTCTTCCACGCCCAGGGCACCGTCACCGCCGGCAACTCGTCGCAGACCTCGGACGGCGCCGCCGCAACCGTCGTCATGTCCCGCTCGCGAGCAGACGCCCTAGGCATCAAGCCCCTCGCCCGCTTCATCGCCTTCGCCTACGCCGGCTGCGACCCCGAAGAGATGGGCATCGGCCCCATCCACGCCATCCCAAAAGTGCTCAAAATGGCGGGCCTCACCCTCGACGACATCGACGTGATCGAACTCAACGAAGCCTTCGCCGCCCAGTCCCTCGCCGTCATCAAAGTCCTCGGCATCGACCCCAGCAAGCTCAACCCCTCGGGCGGTGCCATCGCCCTCGGCCACCCGCTCGGCTGCACCGGCGCCAAACTCACCGCCACCCTCCTCCGCGAAATGCCTCGCCGCAACGCCAAGTACGGCATGGTCACGATGTGCGTCGGCGGAGGCATGGGCGCTGCCGGGATCTTCGAGGCCGCATGACTCGTCATCACTCGATGTCGGACCGCGAAGCGTACCGGCACCTGCGCCCCAAGACCCGCAGAGACCAGCTACAACTTCGCAAATTGTTAGGCTATCTCGCACTCATCGCAATCGGCGTTATCACTCTGCTCGTCACCAAACACTGGGTCCAGCTAAATCGTGAACGGAACTGGAACAGTGCAGTGGCCACGATTGAAGACGTAAAGACAGATCTTGTGACGCAGAACAACTCAGAGTTCGGAGGTGCGATGTTCTATGGCGTCCAGGTGCTTGTGAGCTACCCCGTCGACGGAAATCCACGTCGGCGGTGGATCACGGTTTCGCAACGCCCGAAGCTCCTCGCCGACGCGCAACTGGAAGCATTTCGATGGAAGGGCAGGACCTGTATCGTTCGTTGGAAACCTTCCGACCCCGACCATCCGGTTGCGGAAGTCAGTTAGCTGACTACATAAGGTAAAGCGCTTCTAACAACTCCCGAGGTAATCCCATGGCCACCACCGCCCTCCCCCCCGAAGTCACCACCCTCAAACCCACCTCCACCCCGACCCCCGGCGGAGCCTTCCTCATCACCAACGCCGCCCCACAGGACTGCTTCTTCCCCGAAGACTTCACCGAAGAGCACCGCCAGATCGCCCAAACCACCGCCGACTTCGCCAACAACGAAGTCCTGCCCGTCTCCGACCAGATCGAAGCGAAGGACTTCGCCGTCACCCGCCGCCTTATCAAGCAAGCCGCCGATCTCGGCCTCACCGCCGTCGACATCCCGGAAGAATACGGCGGCCTCGAGATGGACAAGGTCACCTCCGCCATCGTCGCCGACAACATCGCCAAACAGGGCAGCTTCTCGGTCGCCTTCTCCGCGCACACCGGCATCGGCACCCTTCCGATCGTCTGGTACGGCACGCCGGAGCAGAAAAAGAAGTACCTGCCCAAGCTCGCCGACGGCACCTCGATCGGCGCCTATGCGCTCTCGGAATCGACCTCCGGCTCCGACGCCGTCAACGCCCGCACCCGCGCCGTGCTCTCGGCAGACGGCCAGACCTACACTCTCAACGGCGAAAAGATGTGGATCACCAACGGCGGCTTCGCCGACATCTTCACCGTCTTCGCCAAATGCCTGGTCCCCGAAGGCGCCGGTAAACATGTAGGACAGGAACGCCTCACCGCCTTCCTCATCGAACGCGGCACCCCCGGCTTCACGGTCGGCAAGGAAGAGCACAAACTCGGCATTCGCGGCTCCTCCACCTGCCCGCTCGTCTTAACGAACTGCGTCATCCCCAGTGGGAACCTTCTCGGCGAGGTCGGCCGCGGCCACGCCATCGCGTTCAACATCCTCAACGTCGGCCGATACAAGCTCGGCAACGCCGCCGTCGGCGCCGCCCGCATGGTCACCGGCCACGCCATCCGGTACGCGAAAGAACGCAAGGCCTTCGGCAAACCGATCTCCGACTTCGGCCTCATCCAGGAGAAGATCGCCGACATGAGCGTCGGCGTCTTCGCCGGCGAAGCCCTCACCTACCGCGTCGTCGGCCTCATCGACCAGGCCCTCGCGGGCGTCGACAAATCCGACTCCGCCGCCATCCAGAAGACCATCGAGAGCTACGCCGTCGAGTGCTCCATCGCCAAGGTCTGGGCGTCCGAGATGCTCAGCAAGGTGGTCGACGAGAACCTCCAGATCTTCGCCGGCTACGGCTACGTCGAGGAGTACCCGGCCGAACGCGCCTATCGCGACGCCCGCATCAACCGCATCTTCGAAGGCACCAACGAGATCAACCGCCTCATCATCACCGGATGGCTGATGAAGTCGGCGATGTCCGGCAAGCTCGCCCTGATGCCCGCGATCAAGCAGCTCATGGACGAGGTCCTCGCCGGCCCCATCGAACGTGAGGAGTATGAAGGCCCCCTCGCCGCCGAGTTCGACCTGCTCGCGAGCGCCAAAAAGCTCACCCTCTTCGCCGCCGGATCAGCCGCCCAGCGCTACATGGAAAAGATCGCCGACGAGCAGGAGGTGATGGCCGCGCTCGCCGACCAGATCGCGGAAGTGTTCGCCATGGAATCGACCCTCCTGCGCTCGCAAAAGATCGTCAGCGGAGGGAAGGGAAGCGCCATCCCCGTCAGCATGGCCCGGATCTACGCCGAACACGCCTTCGAGATCATCGAGCGCTCCGCCCGCAAGGTCGTCGCGGCCGTCGCCGAAGGCGATAACGCCCGAACCCAGACCGCCATCCTCCGCCGCCTGGCCAAGCACGAGCCGGCAGACACCATCAGCCTCCGCCGCGAGGTCGCACAGCACGTGATCAAAGCGGGCCGATACGCCCTCTGACCGGCAACGCAGAGACCCAGCCCACCCACACTCCGCACCCACCGTCAATCCCTCAAATCTACCCGCGTCACTCCCCGGATGGCGCGGTCCGTTCCCTTGTCTCCAGCCAGGACGTTTGTAAGCATCGTCCGGTATGGCTTCGATCCAGAGCCGCGGACGTACATCCGAACCGAGCAGACCCGTCGCGTCGACACGCCCCGGCACGCTCAGACGCTCGGATCTCGCGAGTCTGTTCTTCCTCCTCCTGCTCGCTCTGGTCGTCCCAGCAAGCGCCCGGGCTGCCGAGCCTGCTCTCTCGACAATCAACGCCCGCACGATCAGTAGCCTCTCCCCGGAAAACCTGTACGACGCCGGACCGCTCCCCGCCTCGCAGTCGCTCGAGGTCACGCTCCACCTCGCCCTCACCGCCACGCAAACCGCCGCGCTCGATCGCCTCCTGGCCGCCCAGACCGACCCGGACTCCCCCAGCTTCCATCGCTGGCTGACCCCAGAACAGTTCGCGGAGCAGTTCGGCCCCACGGACGATCAACTCAACGAACTTAAACGCTGGCTCGAAGGCGAAGGCCTGGCTGTCCAGGGCATCTCTCGCACGCGCTCCCGCCTAACCCTAACTGGCACGGCCGCCCAGCTGGAAACCGCCTTCCGCGCGCATCTCCGCAGCCTCCAGATCGCCGGCCAGCCTCACTTCGCACCCGCGTTGCGCCCCACGGTTCCCGCACAACTTGCGCCGTTGATCGCCGAGATCTCCGGCCTCGACGACCTCGCGCCCGCCGCCCAGCTCGGAATCTTGGAAGCCGCCCCACAGATCCCCCCGGCCCAGCGCGCACGAGCGGCCAATCCGGCCCCCGCTCCCATCGCAAGCTTCCCCGAGCCAGATCCCGTTACTCGGCTCGCCGACGCCATCGATCGCAATACGTCCTCCGTCGTCACTCTCGTCGTCCTCAGCTGCGACACCTCCCTAACCCCCGCCGACCTCGCCCGCTACCAAGCCATCCTGCGCCAAGCCGGCGCCCAGGGCATCACCGTCCTCGTTTCAGGAGCCTGCGAAGCTAAACCCGCTCCCTCCACTTCCATCGCAGCCCTGCCCGAAGTCACCGCGCTCGCCGGTGTATCCACCGCCGCCACCGATCCCCGCCCCGCATGGCAGCTCGCCCCCGGTCTTCCCCCCGACTTCAAACGCAACGTTCCCGACCTCAGCGCCACGTCCGCGGCCGCCCTCGCCGCCGCGATCAACGCCGTTGTAGCCCAAACCGGCACGCGCCAGGGCAACATCAATCGCCGCCTCTACGATCTCCGCTCCACCCCAGGCCTCTACACCCAGCCCGACCCCGCCCCCAACGGCACATGGCAACCGGCTGGCATATGGCAACCAACTACCGGCCTCGGCCTGGTCGACCTCCCCAAGCTCATCAAGGCCCTTCCCCGCACAGGCGCCCTCGTCACCACCACCACATCGCTCCAATCCTCCACCTACGCCGTCCCGTACGGCAACGCGGTTACGCTTACCTCAAAGGTCCTCGCCAGCTCCTATCCCGGCGCCGCACCCAGCGGCGTCGTCACCTTTACGGACTCTACCCGAGGCGTCATCGGTACCGGCACCATCGACAGCGCGGGCAACGCCAACCTCTCCTCCGGCAACCTCCCCGTCGGCAGCTACAGCCTTACAGCGAGCTACTCCGGCGACTCGATCTATGGCCCGAGCGCCAGCACCAGCGCGGTCGCCGTCACCGTCTCGATCGTTAACGCCACCCTCGCCGCCACCATCTCCCCCGTCACCAACGTCCCGTACGGCGCCACCGCGACCGTCACCACCACGGTGGCTCTTCCCGGTTCCTCCGCCGCACCGTCCGGCAACGTCGCGGCCGAGGTCGAAGGCGTCACCGGCGCCAACTTCGTCGCGATCCTCCCCCCCACCCCCGGCGGCAACACCGCCACAGCCAACATCGTCGTCTCCGTTCCCAAGCCGGGCAGCTACACCGTCTCGGTCACCTGCGCGGGCAACACCAACTTCCAGTGCCAGACGCCCGTCATCCTCCCCTTCAAAGCCATCCTGGGCAACACGCTCACCACCGTCTCCGTCTCGCCCGCGGCGCCCCAGGCTGGACAGCCTATCGTGCTGACCGCCGCCGTCTCGAACGCAGGCAACGGCGTCGGCGTCTATAGCTTCGGCGGCTCGGTCATCTTCTACGACAACGGCGTCCTGCTCGCCACAGCCCCCGTCGCCACCAACCAGGCAACGACGACCAAAACCCTCTCCGGCAACCACACGCACAACATCGTCGCAACCTACAGCGGCGACCCGAACTGGAATCCCAGCACCTCCACCGCCGTCGCCGTCACGCCCACCATTCTTCCGGCCCTTGTCACTCTCTCGACGAGCGTCCCCAATCCTCTAAGCGCCCTCGCGGGAATCAACATCAGCTTCACCGCGACCGTCGTCACCACGGTTCTCAACATGCCTGGACCCACGGGCACGGTCACATTCCATGACACCTTCAACGGCGTGGACGTCACACTCGGCACCGCCACCCTCGTCTCAAACGGCCCCACGGCTTCGCTTGCGCAGTTCAACACGGCTGGCCTCACCGCCGGTACGCACCACATCTACGCGACCTATGCCGGCGACGACAACTTCGCGATCGCGACATCTTTGCCTGTTCCGCTCATCCTTACCGACTTCTCCCTCGCGATGACACCCGCGACTCTGACCCTGAGCCAGGGCAAATCCGCCCAGATCGTGACGACGATCGGCCTCGTCAACGGCTTCAACGGTACCGTCGCCTTCGGCTGCACACCGCCCCCCAACAGTGAGAGCAGCTGCTCCTTCTCCCCGGCCTCGGTCACCGGCGCCGGATCCACCACGCTCACCATCATCACTGCGTCCCCACAAACGCAGGCCAGGCGCCAAACCCCGATCCGCAATCAACCCGGCGCCGCCGTAATCACCCTTCCCCTCGTCTGCGGCCTCCTCCTTCCGCTCCCCCTCCGCCGCCGATCCCGTCTACCTTCTCTTCTCCTCGCCCTGATCGCCTCGGCTTGCCTCAGCGCCGCGCTCGGTTGCGGCCTGGTCAGCACGGCCGGCAACAATACCCCCGCTCCCACACCCTCCGATCCTGGAACCCCCCTCGGAACGCAGAACTTCACCATCACCGCAGCCGGGTCGGACGGCGTCAGCACCGCACGCCACACCTTCTCCTACCAGGTCACCGTTCAGTAGGCGCTCCGGTCTAGCCGATCGCACAGAAGTCCGAAGCCCGGCAGAGAAAACTGAACACAGTCAGCATCCGGGAAGGTCCGGACGAGGCGGCGAAACCTAGCATCATCGATCCACGGACAAACGATCTGTAAACACGTCCGAAACTTTTTAACCGGAACCCGGTCTAACTCTGCATTGCTATCCGCCAGCAGGCTGCCTCTGTTCATCAGCAACCGGCCGAGATCCTCGCCCACACATCGAGCAAGCGAGCTCCCTCTCTCATCGCCCAGAAGAGGGAGCGCATAGCACTCAGATTGCATGAGACAGAAGACAGGACCACACACCCTCCACCAGACCGGACCCAGGAATCTACTATGCGCAACTCAGCCCGTTTAGGGCTTGCACTCTCGGCCCTCGTTGTCATCGCTACCCTGACCCCGTCCGCCGGCGCCGCCGTTCCCAGCCGCATTCGGTCCGTCTCTGCCACGGCGGACACGCCCGTCGCCAACATGGTGTCGCCACGCCTGCGCAGCGCAACCGATCTCGGCTCTGCGCCGGCCGACCGGACGCTCAGTGCAGTGACGCTCTTTCTGAATCGCACCCCCGCGCAGGAGGCCGCTCTTACCCAACTTCTGCTCGATCAGCAGAACCCAAGCTCGCCGAACTTCCACAAATGGCTCACGCCGCAGCAGTTCGGCGCCCAGTTCGGCATCTCCACGTCGGATCTCGCCAAGGTCTCGAGCTGGCTTTCCAGCAAAGGCCTCTCCATTACCGGCACAGCGCCCAGCAGCAACGCCATCACGGTCTCGGGCACCATCGCCCAGGTGCAGACAGCCTTCGGCACAAGCATCCATGCCGTCTCGCTCAACGGCGAACAGCACATCGCCAACGTCACCGACCCCGTCTTGCCGGCAAGCATCGCCGGCCTGGTCTCCCACATCAGCGGCCTGAACGACTTCAAGCCGAAGGCCCGTGCCCGCGTACGCACCGTCGACCCTCGCTTTACCTCGAATATCAGCCCTTACCGCAACTACGTCGCGCCCGGTGACTTCTACACCATCTACGACGTCAACCCTCTGCTCTCAGCCGGCATTAACGGAAGCGGCATCACCATCGGTGTCATGGGTCAGACCGACATCAGCCTCCCCGACGTCGCTGCCTTCCGGACCGCCGCCGGTCTGCCGGCAAACGTTCCCACCGTGAAGTTTTACAACGGAGATCCCGGCGTCTCAAGCGGCGACGTTCCCGAAGCTCACCTGGACATCGAGTGGTCCGGAGCCGTCGCACCGAACGCAACCATTCTCTACGTCGCCTCCAATCAGGGAGCCTTTGAATCTTTAATCCAGTCGATCCTGAATAATGTTGCGCCGATTCTGAGCATCAGCTACGGCCAGTGTGAACAGTCGGCCAGCATGTCCACGCTCAATAGCTTCAACTCTGTCTTCGAGCAGGCCAACGCTCAGGGCCAGACCATCGTCGGCCCCTCCGGCGACGCCGGCGCCACCGACTGCGACGACAACCCAGGCGTCATCGTCACCACCGCCGCCGATGGCCTCACCGTCGACTTCCCCGGCAGCTCTCCCTTTGTGACCGGCGTCGGCGGAACCGCCTTCAACGAAGGCTCAGGCACCTACTGGAGCGCAACCAACGGTGCCTACCAGGGCTCTGCCACCTCCTACATCCCGGAGATGGTCTGGAACGATACGAGCAACACCTACGGTCTCGGAGCGAGCGGCGGCGGCGCCAGCGCCTACTTCTCGAAGCCCGGCTGGCAGACCGGCACGGGTGTTCCCAATGACGGCTCCCGAGACACGCCCGACATCGCTCTGGCCGCCTCCGGAACCCACGACCCGTACCTGATCTGCTCCGGCGGGTCCTGCACCGGGGGAACCTTCCGCAATACAGACCAGACCCTGAACATCGTCGGCGGCACCAGTGACGCCGCCCCATCGTTCGCCGGCATCCTCGCTCTCATCGAGCAGAAGATCGGCGGCCGCATCGGCAACGCGAATCCCACGCTCTACGCGCTCGCTAACTCAAGCTTCTACAACAACATCTTCCACGACGTCACCGTCGGCAACAACAACAGCCCATGCGCGGCTGGAAGCCCGAACTGCCCCAACGGAGGCAGCATAGGCTTCTCCGCCGGCACCGGGTATGACCAGGCAACCGGCTGGGGCTCGGTCGACGCCTTCAACCTCGCGAACCACTGGAACACCGTCGCCGCCGTCGCCTCCGCACCCACAACTCTCAGCAACACGACCCTGACCAGCACCGCCGCCCTCTGCGGCATCTCGTCCGGCTCCCTCGCCCTCACCGTCAACGTCGCGAAGGCCACCACCGCCACCAACCTGGCCGCACCCACCGGCACCGTCCAGATCCTCGTCGACAACGTCGCCGTCGGCGCACCCCTGGCCCTCACCAACGGATCCGCCACCTACACCCTCAACACCTCGGCGCTCTCCTCCGGCGGACACACCGTCTCCGCTGTCTATAGCGGCGACGCGACCTACCTCGGATCGAAGAACAGCCTCCTGACCGACGTGGTCTCCTCCACAACCGCCGACTTCGCCTTCACCCCCTGCACTCCTACCTCTACCGCCCGAACCGGCGCGGACGGAACGCCGATCACCTTCACCATCACACCGCTCCACGGGTTTACCGGCACGGTCAATCTTTCGCTCAGCACCGACAGCTACCTCTCCGGCAGCTATCTCTTCTCGCCCAGTACGGTCAGCATCACCTCGGGCGCGAACGGAACCAGCTCCCTCACCCTCTCCGCGTACTACAGCGAAGCGAAGACCGGCAGCGGCAAGATCAAAATCAGCTCAATCAAACAGCTGCCGGACCACGTCGTAGTCGCAACCCATAAACCCTCCAGGCGCACGCCCTTCTACGCGGCCGGCTCCGGCGTCGCTCTCGCCTCCATGCTCCTGCTCACACTTCCGCGCCGTCGCAGCTGGGGAGCTCTCCTTATGCTCGTCCTCTCGGCTGGCATCTTCGGAATCGGCATCTCGGGATGCGGCTCCGGAAGCGTGCTCGCCAACGGCGGCGGAACCGGCGGCACCACAACCACGACCGCCAACACGGCCACCGGAACCTACACCCTCACCGTCACCGCTACCTCAGGAGCCCTGGTCCACAGCACGCAGGTCACCTTCCAAGTCAACCCCTGACCGTCAGCAAAGCAGCACCAAACGAGAGCAGGACCGGACACATCGCCGATCCTGCTCTCGTTTTTGCCACAAACGCCGGGCTCTAGATCTCCCCCACCTCAGACCCACGCTCATGCTTCGCCGACGCCCGGCCGACCTTCTTTCCAGCTCCATCCTCCGTCTCGGGCACCTTCTCCTCCAGTCCCTGCGCCACCTCCATCAGGTAATCCTGCGCGGAAAACGAGAGCTCGTCCGGACCTCGCACGGCACGCACGTACTCGCCCGTCGGCTGCAAAATCCGCGCCTTCACGTTGTCCGCCAGATACGCTGCCAGGATCTGCCGGCGGAGACGCTCGCTCAGCTTCGGGTCCAGGATCGGATACACCACCTCGCACCGCTCATACAGATTGCGCGGCATCCAGTCCGCGCTCCCGCACAGCATCTCGTCGTTGCCACCGTTGCGAAATGCGAAGATCCGGCTATGCTCCAGAAATCTCCCCACGATCGAACGCACACGGATCCGCTCGCTCAGCCCCTTGATTCCCGGCCGCAGCGAACACATCCCTCGCACAATCAGGTCGATCTCGACCCCGGCCTGCGACGCCGCATACATCGCCTCCACCAGGCCGCGATCGAGCAGACCGTTCATCTTCGCCACCATACCGGAGGGCCGGCCGGCGCGTGCATGCTCCGCCTCTCGCGCGATCAACGCCAACAGATCGTCGGCCAGCGTCAACGGCGCCACCATCAAAGGTCGGTACGCGTCCGAGTCCGACTCCGCCGTTAGATAGTTGAACACCTCCTGCACCGCGGCCGTGATCTCCGGACGCGCCGTCAACAAGCTCATGTCGGTATAGAAGCGCGCCGTCACCGGGTTGTAGTTGCCCGTTCCCAGGTGCGCATATCGCCGCACCGCGCCGTCCGGGTCGCGACGCACCAGGAGCGCCAGCTTGCAGTGTGTCTTCAGGCCGAAGATGCCATGAAACACACCGACCCCCGCGTCCTCCAGCTCCCGCGCCCACCGGATATTCGAAGCTTCATCGAACCGCGCCATCAACTCAACCACGACCGTCACGTCCTTGCTCGGCGTCGTGCCTCCCTGAGCCGCGTCGACCAGCGCCCGAAACATCGCCGAATCCGCGCTCGTCCGGTACAACGTCTGCTTCATCGAGATCACGGCCGGGTCCACCGCGCCCGCCTCGATAAACCCCTCGACGGTCTTGTAACTATCGAAAGGATGGTGCAAAAGTATGTCCTGTTTCCGCAGATCTTCAAACAGGTCGGCCGACTTCGGATCCACCTTCATCTCCCGTCCGGTAAAGGTCGGATACTTCAACTCCGGTCGCTTTGCCTCCGAGTAAAGATTCATCAGACGCGACAGATTCACCGGCCCGTCGGTCCGAAACACCTGCCACGGATCCAGTTCGAAGTTCAAGCGCAGACGGTCCGTGATCTCTTCCGAAGCCGTACAGTCGATCTCAAGGCGCACCGCATCGCCCCTGCGCCGGTTGTGCAGCTCCGCCCGCACACTCTCGAGCACGCTCCGGCTCTCCTCCTCCTGCATGTACAGATTGCTGTTGCGCGTCACGCGAAACGCCGTCTGCTCCAGCACCTTGTACCCGCGAAACATCCGCTCAGCCTGCGACCCGATCAGATCGTGGATCATGATGAAATCCGAGTACCCCTCCTTCGCGGAAGGGAGAGCGATCAGCCGCGGCAGCGATCGCGGCACCGTCACCACACCCAGCACCGGAGCCATCTTCATCCCCGCCAATCCCATCGACCGGGTTCGCTTATGCCGCAGCAACAAGGCCAGGCACAGAGCCTTGTTCAACACGCGCGGAAACGGGTGCGAAGGGTCGATCGTCACCGGCGTCAGGAGTGGATCGACCTCGTTCTGGTAGAACTCGAGCACGCGCGCACGTGCGGCATCGTCCAGCTCCTTCCACCGCAGCACGCGGATCTTTTCCCCTGCCAGAGCCGGCAACAGCTGCTTGTTCCAGCACCTGTACTGCGCCTCCACAAACTTCGTTAGACCCTCGCGCAGACGGTCCAGCCGCTCGTTGGGCGTCAACCCATGCTCGTCCTTCGCTGGTGCCTGCCCATGCGCATCCTCGATCTGCTGCAAGATCCCCGCCACGCGAATCTCGATAAATTCATCGAGGTTGCTCGCCGTAATCGCAAGGAACTTCACACGTTCCAGCAGCGGATTCGTCTTGTCTTCCGCCTCCTCCAGAACTCTCTGGTTGAATCGCAGCCAACTCTCATCGCGGCTGATAAATCGGTCGGCGAGCGGATCCTTTGCCGGTGGCAGCACCTCGGCGGTCTTGTCGGACTTCGCGGTCTTCGCGGACTTCTTGCCGCCTCGCTTGCCGGCGGTCTTGCCCACGGATTTGGACTTCGGCGCTGGTTTAGACTTCGGTCGAAGAGAGCTCGGGGCCGTCATCCCTGTCGCCGGCAGACCATCCCCGCCGTCGCCATTCGGGCCGGAGGGGGGATTGTCGGACAGAACACCGATCTCCGCAGACCCTCTCTTCTCCGCGGACGGTCTCTTCCCTGTAGACTGTCTCTTCTCTGTAGACCGTCTCTTCTCTGCCGGAAACCGTTTTGTCTTCGTCATAGACCACTCAAGCCTACGCCCTTCGTATTAATTCCCAATTGGATGCGAGGGAGCGCCAGCCGTCTCAGGCCGCCGCTTGACTCGTGTCAAGCCCTGATCGCGCCTAAACCCTGTCGGCATCCCCACATAGCTGTGGCGCAAACACCCCGCCCAAATCTCTAAACTGGAATGAGGCAAACTTCGGGCGACGTCGGCGCGGAGCGTATCGCGATCGCCTTTGTGCTCTGTCCTCTGTTGTCGGCAGAGATGTTCGCGACGCCAAGTACAGATTGGCCGGCAACGTGCACGACCGCCGGCCGTAAGTCCTTATTCTTGAATATTTTGCCGCTAAGTCCTTATGTGGCAATATTTTAGCGGCAGATGGCGGATCTAAGCTATTGAAAACAAGCGGTTTAGATATAACCCCGGGGGGAGGGGGGGGAGGGTATCACGGAAGGTGGGAGGCACATGCCTCTATCGTCATCGGCAAAGGACAGAATCGGGAAGGATGGGGTCAGACGTGACGGTGCATCTTCCATCCCAGATACTTCGTTGCGGCCTCAAACACCGGTCCAGCCACGGTCGCGAAGTTCGCGGCGACGTGATGCTCAAACCCGTTCTCGCAGATAAATCGCAGCAACTCCTGCATGCGCGGGATCTCGACCACACCCGCTCCGCCAAACGTCTGCAGCGGATCGTCCGTAAACGCACCTTCGCCGCAGTATCCCGCGATCTGGCCTTCGACGTCGTCGGTCGAAAACCGTGCAAAGCTCATCGCTCCGGCCTTCACCGTCCCGTCCAGGACGCCGTGCGTGTTCTCCTTGCCGACCGTTCCCGCGATGATCTGCTGAAAGTCCATCTTTACGCCCTCGCGAAAGAAGTGCTTCGGCAGATTCGAGCAGTGGAAACACACCGCCTTGTCCGGGTTGTCGCCGTAGTTGTTGTTCCAGTCCAGAAGCGCGCTCGGCGTCTCGCTCGCCAGCGCAAGCGCGTACATGCTCACCGTCCCCAGAGTGTCCGTCTCACACGCTGCCGGCAAGAGGTTCTCACTCATCATGCTCATCACCGTGCACGGAACGACGCCGAAGTACTCCTCCATCGACGTCCAGCACTGCACGGAGGAGATCGTCAACTCATGCGACCGCATAAACCCGTCGATCACGACGCCCAGCTTCGACATCTTCACCAAAGCTTCTTCAGGCGTGTTGTTGGTCGGCAGGTAACGCTTGATCGTCGCCAACTTGTCCTGGACCTGGCCATCGCTGTCCGGCAAACGCGCGATCTGCCCGAACACCTCGCTCAGATCGAGCGTATCGACCGTGATCCCCGATCGTTCGAGCAGCTTCTCCGAGTAACGCACCGTGTTGAACGCCGCGGGACGAGCCCCGATGGCGCCGATCCGCAGGTTCTTGAACCCCTTCACCACCCGGCAAACGCCCGCAAACCACTGCAGATCGGCCTTGAACTCTTCGGAATCCGGAGTCTCGGTATGCAGGCGAGTCAGCGAGTAAGGCACGCCATACTGCCGGAGATTGTTGCAGATCGACATCTTCCCACAGAAGCTGTCACGCCGAAACGCAATGGACATCTTTCCGGGCGAGTCGGGCGTCGCCTGCACCAGCACTGGAACCCGGAGATCGGCGAGCCGGATCGCATCTGCCAGACCGCGCTCTTCGCCGAAGTTCGGCAAGGTGACGATGATTCCGTCGATCTCCGACGCGTGCCGGCGAAACAACGCCGCACACTTCTTGGCATCGTCGTACGTTTCAACCGCGCCGTGCGCCGTCTGCCCAGGCTCGAGCACAACCGCCCGCATCCCTGCCGCTTCGAGAGCCGCCACCATCTCCAAGCGCCCACTCGTGGCCAAATGCCCAGGAAAGAATCCCCGGTTTCCGACGATCACCCCAAACGCCATCTGCCTGCCCATCAGCTAACACCTCAGCCTTCTCTAGATCTTTCCTGGACGAAACCGGATCACGTAGAACCCGCCAAACACAATCAGCAACAGACCCCACCAGAACGTTGTATGCAGCTTCAGCAGCAGAGGCAGTGCCAACTCCGTCGCCGAAGGGTGACTCCACTGATAGATCCCCAGCGGAAAGAGGACGATGCCATACATAAAGCAGAGCGCACCCACAAAGAACCAGATCGAAAGCGGCGTCTTTCCGCGATGCCCCGGAGCCTCCGCCGCCGACGTCCCCGGATACGCATGCTCGTGCTCCGTCGGTCCCGTGTGCTCTTTCGCCGTTCGTCGCTGTGGTCCAGACATCGTGCGCCCTCCGCTTACCAGAAGATCAGATTCAAGATGAAGAAGATGGTGATCACCACGACAGCCCAGAAGATCGGCTTCTGCCAGATCGTGACGGCTCCGTCATGCGGGATCACGGTTGCGCCATACACGAGCCCGTTCAGCTCCGCATCCGACTTTGGCTTCGTCACCAGGCTCACAAGGACAGTGACGATCACGCAAAGCATCCAGCACCAAAGCGCCCGATACAGATTCTCTGCCATGGGCTTTGCATCCGGCGACAGCGCGATGTACCTCAGCGCCCCAGGATCCTTCTGCACCCACAACCACATGGCGATCGACGACGCCGTCCCGCACAACAAACCCCAGAAGCCGCCCTGCCGCGTGGCGCGTTTCCACAACATACCCAGGATCACCGTCCCAAACAGCGGCGCGATAAAGAAGCTGAACAGCGCCTGCACATAGTCCATGATCGAAGCCGCGTTGGCGACGAGGTATGCCGTCCCGACGCTCACGAGCATACCTACAACGGTCGACATCCTGCCCATCAGGACGTAGTGCGAGTCACTCGCCTTCTTGTTGATATACGCGCCGTAGATGTCGTAGGTCCACACCGTTGAGAACGCGCTTACGTTTCCCGCCATTCCGCTCATGAAGCCGGCGACGAGAGCGGTAATCCCGAGGCCCAGCAGTCCTGGACCGCAGTACCGCACCAGCATCAAGGGCAGAACTTCGTTGTAACTGTGCAGACCGGTCGCCGCGACCTGGCTTTCGGGCACGAGATGCATCAGGCTTCCATCCGGATTCTTCAACACCGCGAGCGCCAGCAAACCCGGCACGATGACGATAAACGGAACGGCCATTTTGAACGCTGCCCCAATCACCGGAGCCAACTTCGCGGACCGGAGATTGTTGGCGCTCAACACTCGTTGCACCACCAGGAAATCGGTGGTCCAGTATCCAAAACTCACCACAAATCCCAGCCCAAAGACGATCCCCGTCCAGTGAACACCCATCGGGTTGCCGCTAAAGCTACCCAGCGTCGACCACAGATGTGTGTAGTCCGTGCTGCCCACATTGCGCGCTATCTGCGCCTTGAGGTTTGTCCACCCGCCCGCCTCAATCAAGCCCACAATCGGAATCAGCGCCGCACCCGCCCAGATCAGGACGAACTGCAAAACCTCATTGATGATGGCCGACCGCAGACCGCCCAGCATCACGTACAGACCGACCGTGATCGCACCCACCCAGATCGAAAAGCTGATGTTCCAGCCGAGCACCACCTTCATCACCAGAGCCATCGAGTACATGTTGACGCCGCTCATCAGCACCGTCATGAACCCAAAGCTCACGGCGCTCACCGCCCGCGCACCCTCGCCGTACCGCAACTGGAGATACCCAGGCACCGAATGCGTCTTAGAGATGTAGTAGAACGGCATCATCACAATGCCGAGGAACAGCATCGCCGGAATCGCGCCGATCCAGTACCAGTGCATTGCAAGGATGCCGTACTGGTACGCCGCCCCGGCCCAACCCATCAGTTCAAGGGAGCCGAGATTGGCTGACACGAAACTCAATCCGGCGATCCACGCGGTCATCTCTCGTCCGGCAAGAAAAAACTCCTCGCTGGTCGAAGCCGAATCCCGCACATAAAATCCAATAAACAGGACCAAGCAGAAGTAAAGAACCAGGATCAGGACGTCGACGGGGTGCAGGTGCGTGAGTTGCCGCGAACTACCGGTCACCGCCAAAAGCAAAAGCTGCATCAATCTCGTCCCCGCCAAGCTCGGCCGTGTGCTCCAAAGCCTGCTCTCTTCCAAAAACTCAGGCGCAAACACACCGCTGACGGACCAGTTCACTCACTCGGCTCAGAGGCGCACGCGTAACAGCAGCCAATCATACACAAGCGACGGGACGCTTGTTGCCTGCATAGCTTCCAGCCACTTGCAATCGGTGCCGGTATCGGTGAATCTATGTTGTAGTGTGCGTTCCATGCCACTTAGGAGAGTTTATGAAAATGGAAACCTTCGGCGGTCTGGTACTCGCCGCCGCGCTGACTGTCACGATCTCGTCCACTGCTGTCGCGCAGAGTGTCGGCAGCGACACCAAAAAGGCTGCGAAGGACGTAGGCCACGGCACCGAAGATGTAGGGAAAGACGTAGGCCACGGCACCAAGGTTGCCGCAAAGGACGTAGGCCACGGCACCAAGGTTGGAGCGGAGGACGTGGGCCACGGCACCAAGGTTGTTGCGAAAGATGTAGGCCACGGAACCAAGGTCGGCGCGGAGGACGTGGGCCACGGCACCGAGAAGGTCTTTCATAAGAGCAAACACCATGCAAAACACCGCACAAGGAAGACTGTGCACAAGGTAGAAGGCGCATAGACTTTCTAATTAGAAGGTCTATACGCATTTAGAACTACATGAGAGCCTCATCTCGCGCAGTCTAAGAAGTGGTAGGTAGACTGGCCCTCCTAGAGATCGGCGTTGCCAACACTCGCAGCCGAGGGATACTTCCATGCCCATCGGCGCTGACGACGACTCATCTATTTCACCGCGATTTTTGCTTCGGATGCTGCAGCGGCCGTGCCTTTTCCTTCTACTACCGTGTAGATGGAATCGATGCTGGGCAGCGTCACCCTTTCTTTGAGACCGCTCGGCCAGTGAACCTCCAATGCATCGATCTTTGTCGCTTTACCTAAGCCGAAGTGCAACCGCTGGTCTGGCGATGACGCAAAGCTCCCGCCGCTCACCACGTCTGCCCTCTGTTTGAACCCGTTCGCGGTCAGGTACACCGTCGCGCCTACTGCGTCACGCGGGCTCTTCGGACCACCCACGAGCTTTATTCCTATCCAGTGGTTCGCATTTGGGGACACGTTGCGAAACAAGGACGGCGTCCCATCCAAGTTGTTTACGACAGCATCGATCTTGCCATCGTTGAACAAGTCACCGTAGGCCAGCCCACGAGCGACCGCCAGCTTCGCCAGCCCGCTCCCTTCCACAGGAGCGACTAACTTCAGCTTGCCCGCGTCGTTGTGGAACAGAAGCGCTCGCTGAGCCCATGTCGTCCCCCAATCCAGCTTGTCGACCTCCGGGTACACGTGCCCGTTTACAGACATAAGATCGAGCCAGCCGTCGTTGTCGTAGTCAAAGAAGCTCGTCCCCCAACCTAGAAACGGGATGGTAGGTTCCGCAATTCCTAACTGATAACTCACATCAGTGAAATTACCGTCGCCGTCATTGCGATACATCGGTTTGTAGTCGTCGGAGAAGGTTGTGTTGTACAGATCGATCAATCCGTTATGAGTGAAGTCTCCTGCCGCGATGCCCATCGAGGCCGTTTCGCGACCACTCTCATTCAGGGCGTAGCCGGAAGCAAAGCTGGCGTCCTCAAAGGTCCCATTTCCGTTGTTTATGTACAGATAGTTCGGCGTGGAGTCGTCGGCAACCAGTAAATCGACCTTGCCATCATTGTTTACATCGATGAACAGCGACGCTAAGCCGTAGTAAGTCGAATGATCACTCACTCCAGCCTTGTCGCTCACATCAGTAAAGGTTCCGTTACCGTTGTTGTGAAACAAGTGATCGCCTTCCCCACGCAGTCCACGCGGGCCACACATTACCTGAACACCCCGAAACTGGCAGCCTGCCAGAGCACCTGTCGGACGTTCGCCGGCCTGCGATCCCTGACCGGGCATAGCCGTCTGTTCATAGTGAACATATCCCGGGACAAACAAATCTAGTCGACCATCTCCGTCGTAGTCGCCCCAGGTCGCTCCCGTTGACCAGTTTCCTAGAGTTACTCCTGCCTTTTCCGCTACGTCCGTGAAGGTTCCATCATGATTATTGTGATAGAGACGATTCTTGCCGAAGTTACTCACATAGATATCGGGCCAACCATCGTTGTCGTAGTCCGCAATGGCTACTCCAAAGCCCCACCGGTCATTCTGCACGCCGGCTTTAGCACTTACATCTGTAAAGGTGCCGTCGTGATTGTTATGGAACAGGGCGGCATGGGGTGCGACGGCTTTTCCTGCCATGGCCTCATAGGTTGATCCGTTCACGAAATAGATATCGAGCCAACCATCGTTGTCGTAATCGAGCAGTCCTACACCGGATCCTACTGTCTCAATGATGTAGTGTTTCTCGGGTGTACCCATACGGTGCTGCCACTTCGCAAGACCGGCCTTATCCGCGACATCCTGGAACACCACTGGGCCGTCCTTGACGAAGCCACCGGCCGTGATCGGTCGATGCTGTGCATCCAAAACAGCTGCGTGCGCTCCCCCCGTGGTCGATCCGCTCATCGTTGTCGACCCTTCATCCGGCTTTTGCGCCTGCGGCGCGGGCGCTGTCTGACCCCTTGATGTAGGCCCATCAAAACCAATCAGAGCGGCAAGAACGCACACGCTGCAGAACACATTTCCGATCCACGTCATACCCAAAGTTTACGCCTCTCGACCCAGTGCCGGGCCCTACTGCGCCGCTTCGCCCGAGGGCGGCGGAACCGGGCTCCCGGCCGAGATTGGCTCGCCAAAATCGGGCGTACCGTCCGGCTTCCAAGAAAACCGTTGTGCCCGTGGCGACCTTTGCCCGTCGCAGCCTTGCCCTGGGCCGGGGTTCGCGTGATACAAGATCCAGTCCTCTTTCCCGTCGGGTGACCGGAAGAACGCGTTGTGTCCCGGGGCGTACACACCTCGATCTGCCGACCCGCGGAAGACGGGTGTCGGCGTCTTGGTCCACGAGCTCGCTTCTAACGGGTCACTCCCGGGCTTCTGCGTCAGCATCCCAAGTTCGTAATAGTCTGTCCAGCACCCATCCGCTGAATAGACCAGAAATGTCTGTCCGTTATGCTGCAGGATCTCCGGTCCTTCGTTCACGTCGACGTGGAGCGGCTCTCGCGGATCACGGGCGTTCGGCAGGTCGCCGACTTTCTCCCACGGATACTCCGAGTGCGAAAGTAAAGTACGCTTTCCTCGGATGGTCCACGGGTTGTCGAGCTCTGCGATGTAGATCCCTTGTACGCCGTTTTCGGCGCCTTCCCAGCCCGACCAGATCACGTACTCCTTCTTGCCTTCTCTGAGGATCGTCGGGTCGATCGCCCAACGGTCGGTGGCGTCGGCGAGCCTGCCCTTGAACGTCCATGTGCCGGTTGTGGGATCGGATGCTCCGTTTTCGAGGACGAAGATCCGATGCGTTTGGTTGGATCCATCGTCTGCGGCGAAGTAGATGTACCACTTGCCGCGCAGGAAGTGGAGTTCGGGCGCCCAGATGTCGTGCGAGTACGGCCCGGTCTCGGGCGGGCTCCAAACTATTTTCTTTGTGGCGGTCCCCAGGTCCTCGATCCGCCGAGTCTTCCAGATCGTCAGGTCTCCGCCGGTGGTGTTCATGTAGTAGAAGAAACCGTCGCGGAGGATGACCCATGGGTCCGGCCCGCTGGGGAGGAGTGGGTTCGTCAAGGTATGGGTGGCGGGTGGGGCGGCCGATGTGCTGGGCTGGGAGGCGCCTGCCGGGGCCTGTGCCGTTGCCGCGCCTATCGTTGTGAATGCCAGCAGAAACCAACCGAACCGTCTCGCGATTTCCGTCCTCACCACCGTCGTACCTCCGTCTCGCGCAGGATACGCCGCGACACACGGAAGTGTATTCAATTACATTCGGAGACGCCAGGAACAATTGACGGAACGGAAGTGCACTCCATGATCAGCGACTCTGAACTTTTAACGCTTCATCGGCAGCTTTACCAGACCGGGGGAGCCCTGTTTGCCGCCCCGGGCCGGGTCAACCTGATCGGCGAGCACACTGACTACTGCGACGGCTTTGTGATGCCGGCGGCGATCGAGTTCTCGACCCGTATCGCCGTCAGTTCTCGGACGGACGGCCGTTTTGTTGCGCAGTCCGAGGAGTTCGACGAGCAGGTCTCGTACACCATGGACGAAGCGATGCAGGGACGGCGGAGGCACTGGAGCGATTACCCTGTCGGCACCCTGTGGGCACTTCGGTCTGCCGGGATCGATCTCCCGGGCGGGATCTCGCTGACGATTACGGGCAACGTTCCGCTGGGGGCGGGCCTGTCGTCTTCGGCGTCGATCGAGGTGGCGACTGCCTTGGCTGCGCTCTACCTGGCGCAGGCGGACTTGCCGCGAGAGCAGGTGGCGCAGCTGTGCCAGAAGGCGGAGAACGGCTTTGTCGGCGCGAACAGCGGCATTATGGATCAGTTTGTGATTGCGTGTGCGGCGGCGGGGGATGCCTTGATGCTCGACTGCCGATCTCTGCATTACGATCTGGTTCCCATTCCGGCCGGCGTGCAGCTTGTGATTTGCAATTCGATGGTGAAGCACTCGGTGGCGGGGGGGGAGTACAACACGCGGAGGGCTGAGATCGAGGAGGGGACGGCCATCCTGCGGTCGCACCGACCTGAGATCAAGGCGCTGCGGGACGCTTCTGTCGAGGATCTGGAACGGTGGGGCTCCGAGATGCCGGAGAATGTGTTGCGGCGGTGCCGGCACGTGATCACGGAGGACAACCGCGTGCTCGAAGCTGTGGATGCGTTTCGATCGCACGACCTGAGTCGGTTTGGAGCTCTGATGTATGCCGCGCACGCGAGCTTTCGCGACGATTTCGAGGCCAGCTGCCCGGAGGTCGATCTCCTGGTCGAGCTTGCCTCCAAGCAGCCTGGATGCTACGGCGCACGGCTGACCGGTGGTGGGTTTGGCGGATGCACCATCAACCTTGTGACCGATGCCGCGACGCCGGCGTTTATCGCGGCGGTCCATGCCGGGTATCAGGAGAAGCTCGGTATCGACGCGGCGATCTACACGTCCAAGGCGGCGGACCGGGCGCACGCGGTGGCCGGAGTGTAGGAGTTCAACGTCGGCTGGAGCCCTGTACACGGGATCGAGGGGGATACCCCCCACCCCCGGTCTGAATCTGTGCAAAATATTACATTCATTGAACTTAGGTCTGGATCTCGGTATAGCTATGGTCTGAAAAGTCCAATATTCCAGGGTGGAAGTATGACAAAGTCTTCTATTCATTGTCTTTAGAGGCTTTCACCTGTTGGTATAGCCGCCCTTTGGTGATAGGGTAACGCTGTTTTTGATGGCATAAAAGTGTACAGGCGTGTCACAGGACGCCGGTGGTAGTCTCCGTCTCGTAGTGGCAACCAGCCATAAAGGAGCACCACCATGGGTAACATCAGCAATCCCCCTGTTTCCCCAAGGATGCAGGCCAAGAGCCTTCGTCGCAGGGCATTTCTCTTAGTTGTGCCAGCTCTGGCATGGAACCTTTTGCCTCGACCTGCAGCCGCGCAACTCACACCGGCTGAGGACGCCATCGTCCGATCCACCTACGCCAAACTCTCCTTCGCAACGTCGTCCGGCATCGTCGCCGATGCTCTCATCGGTCATTTCATCCCCGAAGCCACGGCGCCTGCGGCTCTCGAACAGGGCGTCGTGACCTTCCAGATCACCAGGCTCGTGGGTGGCAACACCGCCGACATCCTGAACACCTCCTACTACCAACTCGTCACCCCGCCCACGGGGGACGTTCTCAACGGCGGCGTATCCGAAAGCAACGCTGGGGACTTCATCGACGGCGCGTGGGTGGGCACCCGTCAGAACGGTGTGAAGCTAACGTGGGAAGCGGAGAACGAGACAGATCCTGCCGAAGCCTGGAGCTGGACTGTCTCGCGGGTGCTGGCGGGTGCAGGAGTTCAGGCCCCTCGCTACGCGGCCTTCTCGGTTATCGCGACCATGGGTGGCCGCTCCAGGTCGTACAACGCCATGTTCCTGTTCCGTCCGACAGGTGTGCAGGTGGCCGACAACATCATCAATATCCACGGCGGGGCAGTGCAGTATTTTGTGACTCACTCCTCCTACCCGCACGCTCTGATGGAGACGAGCTTGCGCAACTCGCCTCTCGTGAAGACCTGGCTGCTGAACAACAAGGTACCGCCGCAGTCCGGATCAGTCGCGGGCAGCGATACCTGCGATCTTGCCAGCGTGCGTTGCGGTGTGACGGAGACGGATATCGCCTCTTCGGCGGCCAAGGTCGCCAAGCTCCCCTTCAAGCCTCTTGTAAATCGGTCCGCCATCAATCCTATGGACGAGGGTCCCTACCCCCCGCCCGATTGCGCTGCCTCGAGTTACCTCTGGAGTAATCTTACAACCCCAACGCAGACGAATACCGCCGAACATGGTGTAGGAAATCATTCCTTCACGGTTACCGAAGGAGTGGGTTGTGAGTACAGCGACCCGCCCAACGTTTTCGGCCAAGTCTATTGTGTGGCTCACGCGTCAGCAACGATGCAAGTCTCGATGGGTGAGACCGGGTGGCTCCTGACCTGGCCATGGAAGCACGTCACGGGATATGCAACTCAGTCGGCGGACGCTCGCGGACTAGGAACTGTGACCACAGGGAATGCTCTTGCGCAAGGCTTGGTCCGCAGTTGCTTGCTTGGCATGTGTGATGCCATCATCTCAGTACCACCGGTTGCGAGCTTTCCCCCCAATAGCATCTGGACGCCTTCCGCGGTAAGCTCTCAGATGTGCCCGGCAGTCCTCGCCCCGGCCTACTGGGTTCCGCCCCTACCACCCCCCGCGCCCCTGTTTCCTCCAGATCCCCCAAATCCTCCATGCTACGTCTACCCCGATGGGAGCTTTTGCGGGGACGCAGTGCCTCGCACGCCGACCGCCACTCCGGTTCCCACGCGAACACCTATAAGCTCCGCCGCGCCAATCCTTCGGTAAGCGGAGCGTCAGCTGGTAACGCAACAGAAAAGGTACGCAAGCCTCTTCGGGCATACAGCCCGAAAGACCGTGATTGACCCTCACAGGAGAACGGCTCCAGCGGTGGCCGGAGGATGTAACGCATGTCCTCCGGCCACCTCCTCTTACCTCTATTGTAGAAGATGGGCAAGGTAGATGCGCCACGTCGGCGTGCGATCTTCTCACAGCAGCCTGGACAGAATCGCCTCAATCAGGCCGACGCTTTACAGGCATTCCCGGTCCTGCCGTCGTTAAACGACAGCTCGACCGGTCGATGTCAGCTAGTCGTCGTTGTCGTCCTTTTTTGTTCCTCCTGTGACGACCTCTGGGGTGGTTCTGGGTTTGGTGATGTCGTCCAGGTAGTCGGGGGTGTTGGGGATGCGTTCGAGGCGGGGGTAGCGGGGGCCGTCGTGGTAGTCGAGATCGGCGGTGGTGAGGAAGCTGTCGGACTGGAGGGTGAGGTGGAGGGGGCCCGAGGTGGATTTGCTGTCTTTGACGGTGGATTTGAGGAGGTCTGGGGTGAAGACCTGGCCGTTGATGGCGAGGAGATGTTCTCCGGGAGCGAGGCGGGCCTTGTCGGCGGGGGATCCCCAGCGGACGTCCTGGATGAGGCCCTGGTCGGTGATGTTGAGGCCGAGCGAGAACCAGACGTTGATGGAGCGGGCTCGGCGCGAGCCGGAGTCGGACATGGTTTTTTCGGAGGCGTTGGGCTTGTCGGTGAAGATGAGGCGGTAGCCGCCCTGTTCGATGCCGGCGAGGTCGGCGCGCGGGTTGACGAGGTCGATGCGTTCGTGGAGGAAGTTTGCCCAGTCGTAGGGGGCGACTTGGTTCAGGTCGCGGATGAGTTCGGCGCGGTCGTAGGTGACGATGAGCGGGCCGGTGTTGCCGCCTTTGCCGAGGAAGATCTTCTCGAAGTCGTCGAGGGATTTTTGGTTGTTGGTGAGCTTGCGGATGGTGGTGTCGGCATCGAGCCAGAGCAGTTCGCCTTCCTGGTAGTAGTCCTGGGAGCGGCGCCAGTTGACCCAGGCCTGGTTGCCTCCGCGGATGAGGGAGGCGGCGACGGCGGTGTCTTCGGTGGGGCGCCAATCGCGGCCGGGTTTGTAGTCGAGCTGGGCGGCGGACATGGCGAGGAGGTCGCGGTATTGGGCCTGGTCTTTGAGGCCGGCGCGGGCGGCGAGGACGTTGCCGAGGTACTGGGTCATGCCTTCGTAGACCCAGAGGAGGGAGCCTTGCTGGGGGGTGGCGAAGTCGGGTTGGAAGAGACCGATGGGGCGGCGGTACTTGCCGTTCCAGGAGTGGGTGAACTCGTGGGCGAGGAGGTCGGATTCGGCGAGTTGGTGTTTGTCGTCGGAGAAGGCTTTTTCGCCGACGCCGTTGTCAGAGGACTGGCCGTGCTCGAGGCCTTCGCCGCCGGCGACGTCGGAGAGGGTGAGGAGGAAGTGGTAGTGGTTGTAGTGGTGTGAGGCGTATTCGACGTCGGCTTCGCGGACGAGGTTGCCGATCTCGGCGAGGGTTTTGGGACGGAGGTCCTGGTCTCCGGGAGTATCGGCGACGACGTCGATGAAGTGCTCCGGCTTGACGGTGGGGGCGAGGGCGAACTCATGGAAGTATTCGCCGGTGATGACGGGGGAGTCTTCGAGCTGCTCGACGTTGGTGGGGGCGTATTTGACGGTGCCGCCGGCGGGGTGCTGGGGGTCGTAGGGGGACTGGGGGAGGAGCGCGGTGCCGATGCCCCAGTTGGCGGGGACGATGACGGTGGGCTGGATGGGGATGTCGCGGACGGGGATGTTGGCAGGGTAGAGGAGGAGTTTTTCCCACTCGAGGACGGCCATCTTGTCGGTGACGCGGGCGTGCACGATGCAGTCGAGGTGGGCGTGGATGGAGGTGGCGCCTGGGGGGGCGGTGAGGTGGAACTCGTAGAGGTTGACGTCGTCGCGGCGCCAGGGGAGGGTTTGGCCGTTGCTGGTGAAGGTGACGCCGACGATGTCCTGGGCGGGACCGGCGGGCATGTGGGTGCCGGGGATCCACTCGGGGGTGAGGAGGGAGACGGGGCCGGGGCGGACGGGGATGTCGATTTCGGCGTGGTAGAGGTGGCGGGAGCCGTCGGTGAGGTCGGCGGTGATCTGGATCGGGGCTTTCTGGACTGGGACTTTTTGGGCGAAGAGGAGGCTGGCGGAGAGGAGGATGGGGGCCGAGAGAGCGAGGGTGCGGGGTTTCGAGAGGGGCATGTGCGGGAAGAGACCTCGTTTGGAGACTGGGGGGGATGGGAGCCGATGGGAGCGAGCGATCTGGCTGCGCTGACTTCGGAGTTCGAGATTCTTGTGGGAATTATATTGTGCATCGGACGGAACACTTTGTGCATCGTCCGGATGAGATGGGCGGGAAGCTGTGGCATTCTTAGCTTATATGTCTATCAGTGATCTGCTTATCGGCAAGCCGCTCAAGTCAAGTGAAGAGCGGGCCGAACATATTGGTGTGGCCGCGGGGATACCGATCTTCGGGCTCGACGGTTTGACGAGCGCGGCGTACGGTCCGGAGGCGGCGATCACGCTGTTGATTCCTCTGGGAGTGGCTGGTGGGCTGCACTATGCGGTGCCGATCATCTCGGCGATTCTGATTCTGCTGGGCATTGTGTATTTCAGTTATCGGCAGACGATCGCGGCGTATCAGAACGGCGGCGGGTCGTACACGGTGGCGACGGAGAACCTGGGGGATCGCGCGGGTTTGTTGGCGGCGGCGGCGCTGATGATCGACTACATCCTGACGGCGGCGGTGGGGATTTCGGCGGGCGTGGAGGCGTTGACGTCGGCGGATTCGAAGCTTTTGCCGTACACGCTGCCGATGTGTTTGTTGATCCTGGCGATCCTGGCGCTGGTGAATATGCGGGGCGTGAAGGATACGGGCAAGGCGTTTATCCTGCCGACGTTTTTGTTTGTGGGGACGCTCCTGACGTTGATCGGCGTGGGGGTGTTCAAGACGTTTGCGGCGGGTGGACATCCGATGCCGGTCGCGGCGATGCCGCCGGCAGTGCCGCAGACGGTGAAGTATCTGGGGATATGGCTGTTGATGAAGGCGTTTGCGAGCGGATGCGCGGCGATGACGGGGGTGGAAGCGGTTTCAAACGGGGTGATGGCGTTTGGCGAGCCGCGCGCCAAGAACGCGCAGCGGACGCTGACGGTGATTATCGGCATCCTGATGATTTTGCTGTTTGGGATTACGTGGCTGGCGAAGAAGTATCAGATTATGCCGATGGATCCGAACGCGCCGCATTTTCAGAGCTTGTTGAGTTTGCTGGTGACGGCGGTGTTTGGTCGGGGTTGGTTTTACTACGTGACGATGGGGAGCGTCCTGCTGGCGCTGGCCCTGAGCGCGAATACGGCGTTTGCGGATTTTCCGCGGCTGGTGCGGGCGATTGCGCAGCATGATTACTTGCCGCACGTGTTTATCCTGCGTGGTCGGCGGCTGTTGTTTTCGCATGGGATCTATGCGCTGACGGGGTTTACGGCGGTGATTTTGATCCTGTTCAAGGGCGTGACGGACCGTTTGATTCCCCTGTATGCGATCGGGGCGTTTATGGCGTTTACGCTGAGCCAGTCGGGGATGGTGGTGCACTGGAAGAAGGCGCCGGCGCACCCGGGGCGGACGTGGCACATGTTTGTGAACGGGTTTGGCGCGGTGGCGACGGGGCTGACGCTGATTGTGGTGGTGGTTGCGAAGTTTCGGTCGGGCGCGTGGGTGACGGTGCTCCTGGTGCCGTCGCTGATCTGGATCATGGCGGCGGTGAAGAAGCATTACACGCGGGTGAACGAGGAGATGTGCGATCAGTCGGAGCTGAGCCTGAAGAACTTGCAGTCGCCTCTGGTGGTGATTCCGATGGCGCGGTGGGACAAGATCACGGAGAAGGCTCTGCGGTTCGGTCTCCTGCTGTCGAAGGAGATCAAGGTGGTGCATATTCATTCGGATGACACGGAGGGCGACGGCGGGCTTGAGACGATGTGGGAGGAGTACATCTTGCGGCCGCTGCGGCGAGAGAAGTTGCAGGAGCCGGAGCTGGTGACGATCGACTCGAGTTTTCGGTACGTTATCTCGCCGCTGATGGATTACATCTTGAAGCTGGAGGTGCAGAATCCGGGGCGCAAGGTGGCGGTCTTGCTGCCGGAGATGGTGGTGAAGCATTGGTATGAGAATCTCTTGCACGGGCAGAGGGTGCAGTTGTTGAAGCTGTTGCTGCTCCTGCGTGGCAACCAGCGGATTGTTGTGGTGAATATTCCCTGGTATTTGTAACTGTTTCAGGATCGATTTGCGCGGAGGCGTTCCTGTGCCTGTTGGAGGAGCCCGTTTGCGGTTTCGGGGCCGGTGATGCTGAGGACGGTGTAGGTTTTTTCCGCGAGCAGGGTTGGGTAGATCTCGAAGAAGTGGCGCAGGCTGTTCTGGGTGACGGTGGGTAGGTCGTCGGCGTTGTGGAGGTGGGCGTAGAGCAGGCTGGTTTCGGCGACGGCGAGCAGGCGGTCGTTGCGCGAGGAGCCTTCGGGTTTGCGGTCTTCGCCGAGGATGGCGCCGATGAGGCGGACCTCGACGAGGCAACCGGGGACGGCGGGTTCGTCCATCAGGATGAGGACGTCGATGGGGTCGCCGTCAGGGGCGAGGGTGGAGGGGAAGAAGCCGAAGTCGAAGGGGAAGAAGAGGCCTGGGGGAAGGACTTTCTTGAGGACGAGCGTGTGGAGGTCGTGGTCGTAGGCGTACTTGTTGCGGCTTCCGCGTGGGGTTTCGACGACGGCCTGGAGGGTTTGTTCCGGGCTAGTTGAGGGCAGGTCGGTGGGGTCGGCGAGCGGTTGGGAACTCATCCGCGGTTGGATGCCTGGTGGGAGTTATCTAGGCGGACGGCGGCGTGGGATGGGCGGCGCGCCACGCGGGGGAGAGAGAGCGGAGGCGATGGACGGCGGAGCCGATGAGACGGACGGCTTCGGCGATCTCGGCTTCGGTGGTGTGGCGGGTGAGCGAGAGGCGGATGGAGGAGCGTGCGCGAGCGTGCGGTAGGCCCATGGCGGTGAGGACGTGCGATGGCTCGGTGGCGCCGGACTGACAGGCGGAGCCACCTGAGACGGCGAGGCCGGCGAGGTCGAGCGAGATGACGAGGGACTCGGAGTCGACGTGCTCGAAGCAGAGGTTGGTGGTGTTGGGGGAGCGGTGCGGGCGGGGACCGTTGATGGCGGAGGCGGGGACCGTGGAGAGCAGACCGTCTTCGAGCTGGTTGCGCAGAGTGCAGAGGTGGGCGGGGCCGTCGGTGCCGAGCCATTGCCGGGCGAGATCGGCGGCGTGTCCTAGGCCGACGATGCCGGGGAGGTTTTCGGTGCCGGCGCGGCGCTGGCGCTCGTGAGTTCCGCCGTGGAGCATGGGGGCGAGCGGTGTGCCGCGGCGGACAAAGAGCGCGCCGACGCCTTGGGGGGCGTGCATCTTGTGTCCGGAGAGGGTGAGGAGGTCGCAGCCGAGGGCGTTGACGTCGATGGGGAGTTTGCCGGCGGCGGCGACGGCATCGGTGTGGAAGAGGGCGCCGGCGGCGTGGGTGATGCGGGCGAGTTCGGCGATGGGCTGGAGGGCTCCGGTCTCGTTGTTGGCGAGCATGAGGGAGACGAGGCGGGTGTTGGCCTGGAGGGCGCGGCGCAGGTCTTCGGGGTCGATGAGACCTTGGGCGTCGACGGGCAGGATGGTGAGGGCTATTTGCGTCGCTGCGGGGCTGGGGTTGCGGGCGGCGAGGGCTTGGGCGGCGTGGAGGATGGCGTGGTGCTCGGTGGCGGCGGTGATGAGGTGCGGTGTGGGACCGGGGGTGGGCGGGAGGATGCCGAAGAGGGCGAGGTTGGCGGCCTCGGTGCCGCCGGAGGTGAAGATGATTTCGGAGGCGCGGCAGCGGAGGAGGGCGGCAACGGACTCGCGGGCGTGGTCGAGGGCGGCGCGGGCGTGCTGACCGTGCTGGTGGGTGGAGGAGGGGTTGCCGAAGCGGGTGGTGAAGAAGGGGAGCATGACCTCGACGACCTCGGGGAGGACCGGGGTGGTGCTGTTGGCGTCGAGGTAGATGGGGGGCATGGGGTTAGTTTAGTTCGTTGAGCGGACCGAGCTTCGAGGTATGAGGGTGAGGTTGGCGCTGAGTTTGTCTGCGGAGATGGTCGGGATCTGGTAGGCTGGGCGGGTTTGTGCGAGGAGAGACGATGACGTTTGCGATGCGGTTGGCGGCGGTTGTGGTGATGGGATGTTGCGCGATGGGCGCGCGGGCGCAGATGGGCGAGGACAAGCCGCCGGTGCCGCTGGGGCAGAAGGTTGAACCGGCGAAGGCGATGGATGAGATGCTGACGTCGTTTGAGCATGAGGTGATGGGCGTGGCCAGGGCGATGCCGGCGGAGAAGTATGGGTTTGCGCCGAGCTCGGCGATATTTACGGATAAGTCGGCGAAGTTTGATGGGGTGCGGACGTTTGCGGGGGAGGTGACGCATATTGCGTCGGCGAACTACTACTTCGCGATGACGGTGAGCGGGACGAAGCCGGATGTGGATATGAAGGCGATCGGGAAGATGACGAGCAAGGAGGACTGCCTGCGGGCGCTCGAGGAGTCGTTTGCGTTTGCGCATAAGGCGATGGCGACGATTACGCCGGCGAATGCGTTTGAGTCGATCCAAGGAGCGGATGGGCTGCATACACGGGTGGAGGTAGCGGCGTTTGCCGCGGCGCATGGATATGACCACTATGGGCAGATGGTGGAGTACCTGCGGATGAATGGGATCTTGCCGCCGGGAAGTAAGTAGGGAGAGGCAAGGAGAAACAGCGAGAGCAGAAGAGCGAGAACAGAAAAGCGAGAGCAGAAGAGCAAAAGCGAGAGCAGAGCAGCTAGAAACAAGCTGTTCTTGCCTTTCTGTTCTTGCTTCCCTGCTTGCACTATCGCTGGTCGATGGCTACGTAGGGGGCGGGGTAGGTTGGGCCGGTGTAGTCGGCGCGGGGGCGGATGAGGCGGTTGTTGTCGTGTTGTTCCATGACGTGTGCGGCCCAGCCGGCCATGCGGGAGATGGCGAAGATGGGGGTGAAGAGGTCGATGTCGATGCCGAGGGTGGTGTAGGTGGAGGCGGAGTAGAAGTCGACGTTGGCGTTGAGTTTTTTTTCGGCGGTGATGAAGCCTTCGATTTTCTGGGACATGTCGAACCACTTGGTTTGGCCGGCGGATTGGCCGAGTTCTTCGGACATTTGACGCAGGTGGGTGGCGCGGGGGTCTTCGGTGCGGTAGACGCGGTGGCCGAAGCCGGAGATTTTTTCTTTCTGGGCGAGCATGGTGCGGACGTGCTCGACGGGGTCTGCGCCCGATTCGTCGATCGCGAAAAGGAGGCGCATGGTGGCCTCGTTGGCTCCGCCGTGGAGAGGGCCGGAGAGGGCGCCGATGGCGCCGGTGATGGCGGCGTGCATGTCGGCGAGGGTGGCGGCGATGACGCGGGCGGCGAAGGTGCTGGCGTTGAGCTCGTGGTCGGCGTGGAGGATGAGGGCGACGTCGAAGGCGCGGGTGGCGATGGCGGAGGGCTTTTCGCCGTTGAGCATCCAGAGAAAATTCGCGGCGTGGGAGAGGTTTGGGTCGGCCTCGATGAGGGCTTTGGATTTGCGGATACGGTCGAAGATGGCGACGATCATGGGGATTTGCGCGGTGAGCTGGAAGCTTTTGCGCAGGTTGGCGGCGTGCGAGGTGTCGTGCGGGGTCTCGTTCTGCGGGGCGTCGTAGATGGCGAGGAGGGAGACGGCGGTGCGGAGCGTGTCCATGGGGCTGGCGGAGGCGGGCACGGAGCGGAGGAAGTCGAGGATGCGGGGCGGGAGCTGGCGGGCCTGGGCGAGATCGCGGGTGAACTGCTCGAGCTCGGCGGCGGTGGGGAGGCGACCGTTCCAGAGGAGGAAGGTGGTTTCTTCGAAGGTGGAGTGAGAGGCGAGCTCGTGGATATCGATGCCGCGGTAGGAGAGGACGCCGGCCTCGCCGTCGATGAAGCAGACCGAGGAGGTGGTGGCGACGATGCCCTCGAGACCGCGAGGGGCGACGGCAGCAGCGTTCGACATAAAGGATTCCTCTCCAAGGAGACGCGCGCCGGAGCGGCGGTGTACCTACGGTTATAGCGCAGGAAGGAAAGGGATGTCGCGGGGATGTTCGGCTACGGAAGTCTGGCTGTGGCGGGGGGGGGGGGGGGGGGGGGGGGGGGGGGGAAGGGGGAGAGAGGTGGGGGGGGGGGGGGGGTGGGGGTCG
>CAXTYQ010000007.1:0-74713 GCA_964248505.1 uncultured Acidobacteriaceae bacterium | reverse complement strand
CCGGGAGCCTTCGCCTGGAAAGAATCAAGAGCTATACCTTATAGAGAGATGCTCTCTAGTGGGGCGCGCTGCTCAAGATGCGTTCCGAAGCTGCCGACTACATGGCTAGGCTGGCGTTGGTGCTGCACGTAGATGAGATCGAGGGCCATGCCTACTTGCGCAACAGCGAGGTACTGCCCGGCGAGGACCAAAGCCCACGCGCCTGCTACCCCGCCGTCAGCTTGCCTACAACGACAGTTTGCTGCCGGCCCTGTTGCGCAAGAAGCTGGCGAAGGCCGGTGCCTTGCCATCAACAGCCGGCTGATCCTCCGCGCCGAGCAGATACACGAAATGCTCGCGCTGTTCTCGCCCGAGGCCGGCGAGGAGGTACGCCTCCGCGCCCGAGTCTAACATCAGCATTAATCTCAATCAGAACTCCGGGGCAGATACGCGCAAACCCTCTGCGCTCCTCCCGGCCGATTGCGTCATATCTGTGCTGTGAGATCCACGCGGCATCGGGGCTGCGCATGGAGCCATCGGCCAAGGTGAAGCCGCCGTTTGAGCTAAAAGATACTCCACCATGCTCGCGGGCCCACAGATGTAACTCACCAATAACGACCGCCTCCCAATGCGAACCATCCATCCCGACCGGCGACATAATCTCTAATTCCCCTTGAGGATTGCGCTCGATGCGGTATGGCTTGTTGCGGTGCGAGAATGCAATGATTTCGTCATCGCTCATCGCGACCGCTGGACGCAAGGTAAGTGGCATAGGGAGGTCAAACAGCGCGCCTACCCGGGTCAGATCGGTCTGCGTCAGCGTGGCCATGCCTGAATTGTAGCGCCCCGAAAGATGGGAGCGGCGAGCCGAAGCTCGCCGCTGTTCCTACGATCCGCCGCCGTTACTTGACGATTTCGGAGATGGTTCCCGCGCCTACGGTTCGGCCGCCTTCGCGGATGGCGAAGCGGAGGCCTTTTTCCATCGCGACTGGGGTATGAAGCGTGATCTCAAGCTGGATGTTGTCGCCCGGCATGCACATCTCGGTGCCCTCCGGCAGCTTGGCCGATCCGGTCACGTCGGTGGTGCGGAAGTAGAACTGCGGGCGGTAGCCGTTGAAGAACGGTGTGTGCCGGCCGCCCTCTTCCTTCGACAAGACGTAGACCTCGCCCTTGAAGTCGGTGTGCGGCTTGATCGATCCCGGCTTGGCGAGCACCATGCCGCGCTCGACGTCTTCCTTCGCGATGCCGCGCAGAAGCAGGCCGGCGTTGTCGCCTGCCAGGCCCTCGTCGAGCTGCTTTTTGAACATCTCGACGCCGGTGACGACGGTCGGGCGGGTCTCGCGGAAGCCGACGATCTCGCTCGCCTCGCCAACCTTGACCTTGCCGCGCTCGATGCGTCCGGTGACCACCGTGCCGCGGCCGGAGATCGAGAAGATATCCTCGATCGGCATCAGGAACGGCTGGTCGATCGCGCGGTCCGGCTGCGGGATGTACTTGTCGACCGCGTCCATCAAGGCGTCGATCTGGGTCTCCCACTTGGCTTCGCCGTTCAGGGCGCCGAGCGCCGACCCGCGGATGATGGGGGTGTCGTCGCCCGGGTAGTCGTACTTCGAGAGCAGCTCGCGCACTTCAAGCTCAACCAGCTCGATCAGCTCCTCGTCCTCGACCGCGTCGCACTTGTTCAGGAACACGACGATGTACGGGACGCCGACCTGGCGGGCCAGGAGCACGTGCTCCTTGGTCTGCGGCATCGGACCGTCGGTGGCGGCGACCACCAGGATCGCTCCGTCCATCTGCGCGGCGCCGGTGATCATGTTCTTGATGTAGTCGGCGTGGCCCGGGCAGTCGACGTGCGCGTAGTGCCGGTTCGCCGTCTCGTACTCGACGTGCGAGGTCGCGATCGTGATGCCGCGCTCGCGCTCCTCAGGGGCGTTGTCGATCGTGTCAAACGATCGAAATGTGTTGTTCGGGTTGTGCTTGGACAGCACCTTGGTGATCGCCGCCGTCAACGTCGTCTTGCCGTGATCGATGTGACCGACCGTCCCGATATTGACGTGCGGCTTGGACCGGTCAAACTTTTCCTTACCCATGATGTTCTCCTGTGTCGTGGTGGTGCCGTTCTGGATGTTGGTGGTGCGAGCCTGGATCGGGGCGGCTACAGTTCTCGTCGAAAGCACGGCGAACCGCGCCCTAGTAGTAGGCGTAGAGCTTGAAGAATTTCTTTCGAAGTTCGGGTTGGACTTTTTCGAGGCTGGCTAGGTAGTGTTCGCGAATCTGGCCCTGGTCGGCGTTGCCGAGTTGTGCGTACTCGGCTGCGGCTTGTTCGCCGAGGTAGCCGGAGGTTAGGACCTGTTCGAAGTTGCGGATGCGGAGGCTGCGGCGACTGAGCGAGCGAAAGAACTTCTCGACGTTTGCCGGGGCAAAGGACTGGTCGATCGCGCTCTGAATCGTACGGAAGCGACTGGGATCGGCGACGGCGAGAACTGCCTGCTGGAAGATTGCTGCCAAGTGTTTCCTGCTTCGATGGAGGGATTTACGGCCGAATTCTGGAGCGGGAGACGGGAATCGAACCCGCGACCAACAGCTTGGAAGGCTGTGACTCTACCACTGAGTTACTCCCGCGGGAAAGATTTTAGCTTCTAGCTTTTCATTGAACTGTCTCCGTACCGTGCACTCGCTTGAGGGTAGAGAACAGCTTAAGAACGTGGAGCTGACGGAGAGGCTTGAACTCTCGACCTCTCCCTTACCAAGGGAGTGCTCTACCACTGAGCTACGCCAGCCAAAGAAATATCCAACCCGTCTATCCTAACGCGACCGGAGCTTTCCGAGAAGGATGCGGAAGGCAAAAAAGCCGAGCAGCACCCAGGTGAGAGAACGGTATCGCCCGGGCTCCATGGTGTACGCCGAGAGGAGAGCGAGGCCCGAGAGCACTGCGAAAGCGATGAGCATGCGGCCGCTGCTGCCGGGGCTGAAGTCGGAGGGCATAGCGGGCGTGGGCTCTTGGGAGAAGAGGTGGTGCACAGGGGAGGATTCGAACCTCCGTAACTCATAGAGTGGCAGATTTACAGTCTGCTGCCATTAACCACTCGGCCACCTGTGCCCTGTCTGCCCGGGTATGCCGATCGTGGCTGACGATGACCCGGTGCAGAGCGACTTATGTTGCGTGTTTCTGAAGAGGTCTGGAGCTGACGAAGGGATTTGAACCCCCGACCCTCTGATTACAAATCAGATGCTCTACCAGCTGAGCTACGCCAGCCCTTCCAGGCGAAAGTGAGCATCTCGGATCCAAGCCTGATCTGTATGCGGACCAGGAGAGGGATGGGAGACAAAACGCGCACCTTCGCAACACTTTTCCTACGGTAGCATAGGCCGTGGCACGCGGCAACGCTGCTCCGGTCGGCGGCCGATGAGGATGGAGTGGCTACAGAACGGCTACCAGCTGTGGGTAGAGGCCGGCATGATTGTTCTCGTAGAGGCCGAGGAGGCGCTGGCGCATGAGGTAGTAGGCAGCGGACGCTTCTTGCAGGTGAAAGGGGGCGCGGAAGGCTTTGTGCCGGAGGACGAGGCTGGCGGTGAGACGCCAGAGTGCCTGGCGCAGGCGAAATGCATCGCGGCGCATCATTTCGGCTACGACGCGGCCCTCATCGACGTTCCAACGTTCGACGTGCTGTGCGAGATCCAGCATGACCTTGGAGTTCGCGCGAAGCTTGGACAGGCCGTCCATGCCGCCGATCAGGATCCACATCTCTTCCGGCTCGATTTCGAGCTGATTTTTTCCGGGTTCGAGATAGGTGCGAGCGAGGGCAATGAGTTTATCGGAGTCTACGGGCTGGATGCCCGCCACGAGAGTCTGCCAGGGTTGGAGGAGGCGGCGACGGCGAAGAATGAATCCGCCCTGGTAGGCGATCACGACGAGCAGGAGGGAAGCTAACGCCAGGAGTGGGTACATGGTGTCCTCGTGTTCAGTTGGGACCGGGCGAATGTTCAGGGCTGAGGTTGAGGTCAGCGTGGATGTGCGACAGATTGTCGATCAAGGCCGGGGGGATCTCTTTTGGTTCTTCTTCTGGAACCCATAGCGCTCCCGACCAATATACGAGGGAAAGCTCCCAAACCGCAATGTCAAAGTGTTCGAGGGTCTTGAAGTGATTCGTGGCTCCCCAGTATCCGTGGAGGGCGTCGACGGCAAACGAGGCGAGCGACCAGACGGTGAGACCGTAGCCGACGCGCATGACATGGCTTCTCCAGTGCAGGCCGAACTGTGAGGAGGCGGAGAGGATGGATGTAAAAGTGAGGCAGACCAGAAGCGTGATGAACAGATTTCCGCGCACGCTCCAAGCTTCCATTGGAGTGTTGGCGAGCGGTTTGACCCAGGCGGCCATGACGGCGGCGACGACGGCCCCCAAAGCGGAGAGAAGGAGGAAGCGGGATTTTGCACCCTGGACCCAGACACCGTTTCTGCAAAGGACAGATCGGGCGATCTCGCTGAGAATCAGGAGCTGCAAGAGGGTATCTACCGCCCCAAAACACCAGTACGCCACCTGGTAACGGCCGGGCAAATTGCGCCAAATTACAAAGAGCAGCGCGGACCCGACCATCTGAAAACCGACCCAGGTGGTGAACCAGGGTAGCGTCCGGTACCGTTTGCGACTGATAAGCACGATGAAGAGGGCGACGACCAGGAACAGGCCCGCCGCCCACAGGATCTCATCAACGATGCCCTGACCCATCCACTCACCTAGAGGCCAAAGTAAAGCCCCACGATCGACATGATACTCCCGAAGCTGAAGGTCAGCTTAGGTGATGGTGGCGGATAGGGGTACGGATTGCAGCCACCGACGTGATTCGCCGAGGCTGCGCTGCCCGCAGATTGGGATGCACCACCGATGACATCCGCGGAAGCGATCTGGGCGGAGCTGGCGGAGAGGGCGAGGACGGCGACGGTGGCGAGAACCGATGTACGGATGGCAGATTTCATGAGGAATTCCCTCGAGCGCAGTAGCGCTAATAAAGCGTAGCCCACCTGCCGAACCTGGGCATCACCTGAAAGTGATATTGTGTCCGGGGAAGCCTGAGCAAGTTGAGGAAATCCCGAGAAACTTCTCGTGAGATCAAGGATCGATCCCTCGGATATCTCCATTATTTCATTTGAGTATTTTTTCGCGCTTTCGGATTCAGAGCTATGTCTGACGCTGCCGACACATCTCGCATCTATGTAGCGAACAGGTTGAGAGGGTGATGACAGTGATTCAGTCCAAGGGGTACGCTGCGCAGGATCCAACATCGGGGCTGGCGCCCTTTTCCTTTGAGCGGCGCGAGCCGGGGCCAAAGGATGTGGTGGTGGAGATTGCTTTTTGCGGGATCTGTCACTCGGATATCCACCAAGTGCGGGATGAGTGGGGTGGATCGATCTACCCGATGGTGCCGGGGCATGAGATCGTAGGTCGGGTGACAGCGGTGGGCGAAGAGGTCCAGCGTTTCCGCGTAGGGGATCTAGCAGGGGTTGGGGTAACGGTTGAGACATGCCAGGTGTGCGACAACTGCCGGGCTGGAGCGGAGCCGTACTGCGAGCGCGGGATGGTGGGCACGTACAACGCGAAGACGTACGCGGGCGAGGTTACCTATGGCGGCTATGCGAACAACATCGTCGCTCCGGAGCGGTACGTCCACACGATCTCGCCCAAGCTGGAGCTTGCGGCGGTGGCGCCGTTGTTGTGCGCGGGGATCACGACGTGGTCGCCTTTGCGGCATTGGGGTGCAGGGGCGGGAAAGAAGGTCGGGATCGTTGGGCTGGGCGGACTTGGGCACTTGGGGCTGAAGTTTGCGCATGCGTTTGGGGCGGAGACGACTTTGTTTACGACAAGCGAGAGCAAGGCCCAGGATGGGCGACGTCTGGGTGCAGACCAGGTCGTGATTTCCAAAGACGCCGATGCGATGAAAAAGGTGATGAAGAGCTTTGACTTCGTCCTGGATTGCGTTTCTGCACCGCACGACCTGAATCAGTACATGGGTTTGCTGCGGCTGGATGGAACGCTTTGCCAGGTAGGTTTACCGGATAAGCCTGAGTCGATCTCGGCGTTTTCGCTGGTCACGAACCGGCGCTCGTTGTCAGGGTCGATGATCGGTGGAATGCAGGAGACACAGGAGATGCTGGACTTCTGTGCCGAGAAGGGCATTGTTTCGGACATTGAGATGACCTCAGTCGACAAGCTGTCGGAGGCGTACGAACGCGTCATCAAAGGCGACGTGAAGTATCGGTTTGTAATCGATATGGCGACGCTGGGGAACTGAGTTGATCGCGGTGGCGATTTAGGCAGTTCTCCTGTTCCTTTGAGCCGTATAGGGAACTGCTCTAGCTGAAGAGGGTGAAGACGGGTGTGTCGACGGAGATAGAGGAGACGGGGCCGGAGAGTTGGCCGTTTCCTCCATCGCGGCGAAAGGCTGTGACGTTGGCGGAGGTTTGATTGCTGACGACGAGCCAGTTGCCTGTGGGGTCGAGGCTGAAGTGCCGGGGTGTCTTGCCGCCGGAGCTGATGCGTTGGACAAGCTGCAAGTTGCCGTTTGTCTGATCGATGCGAAAGACGACCAGGGAGTCCTCGCCTCGGTTGCTGGCGTAGAGGAAGTGTCCGTTAGGCTCGATGGCGATCTCCGCGCCGGTGCTCTTGCCGGCGAATTTGGGATCGAGTGTGGAGACGGAGTTCTGCGTTTTAACGAGCATAGCCTGGGCTGGCTGCGTGTGGGTTGTACTCCAGAGGAAGTGGTCGATGGTGGAGGTGAGCTCGTTGATGGTGTAGAGCCAGCGACCGTTGGGGTGGAAGGCGAGGTGTCTGGGGCCGGAACCGGGGATGCCGTTGGAGAACTGTGGAGTAGGACCGAGTGTGAGTTGAGCGGTCCCTGGATCGACGGAGAAGACGGTGATCGCGTCTTTGCCGAGGTCGCTGACCAGGAGGAATCGGTTATCGGGCGAGAGGTTCGCGCAGTGCGGATGTGCGGCGTCCTGGCGTCCGGTATTTGGGCCGAGTTTGCCGAAGCGATCCTGCTTGAAGTCGATTAGGTCGACGGGGCCGGAGAGAGTTCCGTTGGGCTGCACCAGATAGGAGCTGACGCTTCCGCCCGCATAGTTGGCGGTGAAGACGGAGTGCCCGGTGCTGTCGACCGAGACGTACGTTGGGCCGGCGGCTCCGGAGGGGACGCGGCCGAGCTCATGGAGCGCACTGGATTTCGCGTCGATGGCGAAGGTGACGACGCCGGAGGTGGCAGCGTCGGGACCTTCGTTGACGGCATAGAGAATGCGGCCGACGGCGCTATGAGGCGACATGGCGAGGAACGATGGACTGGTGGTGGCGGCGGCGAGCTCCGGCTGGGTGAGCTGGCCGGATTTGGCGTCGAAGCGAGCGAGGTAGATGCCCTTGGACGAGGAGTTCTTTCCGGTGTTGGTACCGATGTAGACGGTCATGGGCATGGGAGTGGAGGTCGGTCGTGGGCGGCGAAAGGGATTGGCGAGGGCGTGGGCGGCGGTGGCCCAGGCGGCGGGGAGCGTGAGGAGGAGAGTTCGACGGTTCGGGGTCATATCTCCGTGGTTTGGATGCGGTTCGGAGCGTGGTCTTCAAACCTTGATGGTTTGGGTCTGCTTGCCGGGCCTTATATTGCTTGCTAACGTGAGTCGTTGTTCCCGCTTGGGACTTTTTCCGCTTCGTTCCGATTGGCGGTGGGTGCGCCGGCGTAGACACCGCTACCGGGGTCCGCGGGAAGAGCGCCAAGGTAGGTTTCAGGCTTGATGTTGTCGTTGATGACCGGAAGCGTGGGAAGCTTGTCGGTGGATCCGGCTTCCCGGACGACGGCGTCGGCGTGCTCGAGAACTTCGGAGACGGTCATGGTATACATCTCGCGGCCATTATCGTAGCCGGACTCGATGGCATGTTTGAGGTAGCGGCCGGCGATCTGCGCGGCTAGGTAGTCCGTGATGACATAGCCGGTGCGACGTTTGTGCTCGACCCAGGCGAGGTTGGGGAGGCTGATCCAGAGAGGGCGACCGTTGACGGCGAAGCGAAGATCGGTGGCGTCCGCGTGGCGTGTGGCGATGGCGACCATCGTGGCACGCCAGGTGCAGTGGAGCGGATCGCCGGTCCAGCTGTCGGTTACGGTGAAGTCTTCATACATAGTGAACAGCTTAGACGGGGATACGGTGTGGGGCAAGGATGAGCGAGGTGAAGTTGCAGTGCGGGGTGAATTCTGTGCGGGAAGTAGCTGCTTTCATGTATACCGTCTGCAGACGTCATGCGACGATCTCTGGCGCGGACGAATCTACTTGGAACGGAGAAGGCTATGTTGCTGCTGATTCTGCTGGTGTTGGTTTTGGTGTTTGGATTTGGTGGATACCGGATGGGACCCGGCCTTGGGTATTATGGCGGCGGCGGGATCAGCTTGATCCTGCTGATTTTGATTCTGCTTCTGTTGTTACATGTGTTTTAGCCGGATTTGTTTTAGGCACAGCTGGGTTACTTGGTGTTCTGGCGTACTGGAGTCGGCGTGACGATCGAAGATGACCCCCTGGACGAGCGGGTCATCTTCGACCGTCTCCGACCGGGATGTCAGCTTTCCTTTTTCTCCTTATGGCCGCCGAACTGGAAGCGCATGGCCGAGAGCAGCTTGTTGGAGAAGACGGCGTTGTTCTGCGAGGTGAAGCGGGCGAAGAGGGCGGCGCTCAGCACATCGGCCGGCACGCCCTCGTCGATGGCTGCGATGGTTGTCCAACGCCCTTCGCCTGAATCCGACACGCGACCGCTGTAGTCTGCCAGGTCGGGAGATTCGGTCAAGGCTGCCGCAGTGAGGTCGAGAAGCCAGGATGCGATGACGCTGCCACGTCGCCAGACTTCGGCCACATCCGGAATTGGCAGGTCGTACTTGTAGTGATCCGGCTCACGCATGGGCGCGGTTTCGGCGTCGAAGGTTTCCTTTGTGTTGCCGACGTTGGCGTGTTTCAGGATGTTCAGACCTTCGGCGTAGGCGGCCATGATGCCGTACTCGATGCCGTTGTGGACCATCTTGACAAAGTGGCCTGAGCCGGCCGGACCGCAGTGGAGATAACCATCCTCGGCGGTAGAAGCGGGAGCTTTGTCACGGCCCGGGGTTCGGTCGATAGAGCCGCGGCCGGGCGCCAAGGTCTTGAATATGGGATCGAGCAGCTGAAATGTCTCTGGTTCGGCACCAATCATGAGGCAGTATCCGCGTTCCAGGCCGAAGACACCGCCGCTGGTACCGACGTCAACCCACTTTAACCCGGCTTTTGCGACCTCTTTGGATCGGCGGATGTCGTCGACATAGTACGAGTTACCGCCGTCTATCAAGATGTCGCCGGCCTGAAGCGAGCCTTCGAGCTCCTCGACGGTTCCATCCACTGCTCCTGCCGGCACCATGAGCCAGACAGCCCGTGGGGTTTTCAGCTTGCTTGTCATATCGGCAAGGGAGCTGCTCGGGGTGGCGCCTTCCTTGGCCAGGGCGGCGACCGCATCCTGACTGTGATCGTAAACGACACAGTCATGACCATCTTTCATCAGGCGCCGCACCATGTTGGCGCCCATCCTGCCTAGACCTACCATGCCGATCTGCATCTTTTTCTCCTTTAGGGTTCCGGAAACGGCTAGTACCACGCAATGTAGTTATTTGGAGCTCTTTGCTTGTTTCAGAGTATGGCCAGAAGGATCGAGAGACGAAATCTGCTACGAGATCAGGGCCAGTTCGGCGATCAACCAGTTCCTCTGCTTTGAGAGGATGTACCTGTCGATGATTCAGTTGCTAAGATTTAGCGGCTCACTGGTGAAGCTAGATCGAGTGGGCGGGTCGTCAACTCGCCGTAGCGGCCGTCTGTGACATTCCATCCCGGGAGTTCTTGAGAGCCGGTAATCAGACGAGCTCCGTCGTTGAAAAAGATGTACGTGTAGGCCCATTGCCGAAACACGGAGAGTCGGTTTCGAAATCCGATTAGAAAGAAGATGTGAACGACCAACCAGGTGACCCACGCGGGGAAGCCACTCCAGTGCGCCTTGAAGGGCCAGACGATATTGGCCACTGCTGCCTTTCGGCCGATTGTCGCCATGTCCCCCTTGTCGAGGTAGTGAAAACGTTGGGTGTTTTTGACTTTCGAAGCGACGCCATGTTCGGCGTCGATCAGCATCTGGATGCGCTTTGCTGCGAAGTCGCCCATTTGCATTGCGGGTTGGGCTACTCCTGGTACCTGTTTTCCAGCTTGTTCGATATGGGCCAGATCGCCGCAGATGAAGATCTCCGGATGCCCTTTCGGGTTTAGATGCTCATCGACCAGGACGCAACCTTTTTTGTCCGTCTCGGCGCCCAGGAGTTTACCCAAGGGCGAAGCTTGTACGCCTGCTGCCCACAAGGTGACCAGGGAATCAATGCGCTCATTGCCGACCATCACGTAACCCGGTTGAATATCCGTGACGTGGGCGCCGGTCCTGACTTTCACGCCTAGGTGCGCAAGCTGCTCAGTTGCCTTTTTCTGCAGGTCTTCTGGATAAACACCGAGTATCTTCGGCGAGCCCTCGAGTACCAAAACCTCCGCGTTCGAAGGTTTGATATGCCTGAAGTCTTTCGCCATGTAGAGTTTGGCGATGTCGGAGATAGCACCGGCAAGTTCGATCCCGGTGGGACCTCCGCCAATGATGACGAAGTTTAATGCGGGATGTGTTCCGGCCTCGAGCATCTGTCGTTCGGCGAGTTCAAAGGCCAGTAAAACTCTCCGGCGAATCTCGATAGCATCCTCGACGGTTTTCAGGCCTGGAGCCAGCTTTGCCCATTCATCCTTGCCGAAGTAGGAGTGAGTCGACCCGGTAGCAACGATGAGGTAGTCGTACTCGAGTAAGGCGCCGGACTTGAGAGAAACGTGTCTTTCACCGGTGTCGAAGCTGACCGCCTCATCCATGACAACTTCGACGTTTTTCTTGTCCCGAAGTATGGAACGGATTGGCTGCGCAATTTCTGCGGGAGACAGGACAGCGAGAGCCACCTGGTACAGCAGGGGTTGGAACGTGTGATGATTTTTGCGGTCCACCAGGGTAACCGCGACTGGCAGGTCAGCAAGCCCCAAGGCTGCATTTAGCCCTGCGAATCCACCGCCTAGAATGACGACACGTTTCCGGGATGTCCCGAGAACCGGCTTGGCTGCTGCCATCAAGACTCCCTCTTTCTGTCCAAATACTATAGATGCCGGGCTGACCGCTTCTGATGGTTACTTGCCGACGTTGCTGCGACGTCCCATCTGAGCTTTCCTCCTTATGGATGTTTTTCCAGAGTGACTTCCGAGAGACTGCGGGTGCCGGCGGTGATGGCGATTTTGGTGATTTCTGCTCCGACAGGGGTGTCAAGTGGAGTGACCGAGAGCAGTCCGTTCGCATCGGAGTTAACTTCTATGTCGCTAGTTCCATACACGGGCACCGAGGGGCAGGACCCGAGACTGACGCAGGGTGCTGCCCAACCCTCATTCGTCTGGAAGACCCTGACGGTCGCGCCCGCCACTGGATGTCCGGCGGTGTCAGTCACCTGAAGGACAACCGCACCGAAGGCCTGCCCTGCGCTGAGTGACTGGGTCGCTCCACTTATTGGAAGGATTTGCCAGTCCGTTGGGCTTACGCCTTGAACGGCGATCTTCGCGCACACGAGACTCCAGGCGCAGGCTGTAACCGTCGCCTGAGCTCCGGCTGAGAGCGCCTGGGAAGTTATTAAGATCTGCGCGGAACCTTGCGTGTTGCTAACTGACTGGGTCGCCGAAAGCTGGACATTGCCTTGCGCCAGCCATTGCAGCGGAACGTTTGCTACGGCTCCGACGTTGTCCGAGAGGTTGACTTGGGAGACCCAGCTGACATTTGCTCCCGCGGCTACGTAAACGGCGGGTGTCGTGGCAGTTACTGATCGGACGTGGGTCTCTGCCGCAAAACTCGCGGTGACGGAGCCTGCGATGCTTGCCGCGGTCAAGGTGATCGTTCCACTTGCAGTCGGCAGCACAGGGGTTGAGGCGGTCCCAGTTGCGTCCGTGATTACGGTGCAGGTGGCTTGCCCACAAGCACCGAACTGCACACCTCCTCCGTTGGCAGTAAAGGCGACGGACTCACCGGCTACGGGAGTGGTTCCATCCGGACCGAGCACCTTCACGGCGAAGCTCGCCGATGTGGGAACGCCGACCGGTGCTGCCGTTGCCGGCGCGCTCAGAAGCCGGATCGTCTGCGCCGCGGAGGTGGCCGGCACGTCCACTGTACCAGCGCTCGAGGACGCAATCAGGGTCAGAGATCCTGGGGCGAGAGGGGTTACGGTTGTCTTTGCAACTCCCGACGCATCCGTCGTGACGGTGCAGGAGGTTCCGCCGCATGCGCCGAAGTTTGCCGTTCCTTGCGCAGAGGAGAAGGCTACAATCCTGCCCGGTCGGGGGGTGACGCCATCGCCTGCGGTGATCGTCACGGCAAATACTTGTGAGGCGACTACGCCGACCGTAAGGAGGCCCGAAGGCGCGCTGGTTGCCTGGACTTGGTCCGGCAGTGTTGCAGCAACGAACGTGGACGTTACCGTGCCGCTTCGGCCGGATGCTGAAAGCGTAACTGTCCCCGCCGTCGTCGGAGTCACGGTGGTTGTTGCTTTACCGGATGCGTCTGTGAGTACGGCACAGGAGGAGGATCCACAGCCGAAGGTGACTGCACCGCCCACAGCCGAGAAGACGACCGATTCTCCTGCGATGGGAGTGACCGCATCGGGAGCGATGGCGCGAACCGCAAAGGAGGTTGCCGAGCTCAGACCGGTCTGGACCTTCGCTGCCGGCGCGCTTACAAGCGAGAGCGAGTCGGTTGCTGAACCGTAGCTGATCGCCTGGGTCATTGTGGTCGTCGCACCGGTCGCGGGATCACGCACGGTGATGTCTGCCCAGAAACCTTGACCGCGGCCGATAGTCTGTAGCGTTGGGACGGACACGACCAGGCTGTTGGCCGTCGTGCTGTTCACGGTTGCGGCATGGCCGGCGACAGTTACAGTGCTTCCCTGCTGGAAGCCCATTCCGGAGATCGTGACCACACCTCCGGAAGCTGGGACGTTGATGGGCGAGACCGAGTCTGCGTACAAGAGGCGACCGGCGTAGGCGTAATCCTTTCGGCCGCCTCCGCGCTGGTCTGAGACCGCGAATCGGAAGGTCTTATAGGCGGTGCTTGCCACGCGGAGAGCGGTCGTACCGACGACAGTATTGAAAGCCGCGACCTGCGAGGCGACCGTGGGAAGCTGCCCCGGCGCGTCACTCGCCTGCCAGACACCGAGGATGGGCATCATCTTCGTCATAGTTGCGCTGCCCTGTGCGTCTTTTGCAGTGACTTCGAGGGTGAAGGTGCGGTTCGCTTTCACGGTGATGCTTGACCAGGCGGTATGGCCGAACTCGCACAGGGTCCCTGTCCAGAGGCCGCTCGGAGCTACAGTTTGCGGCGCGCCTTCTGTTCCGTCCGTGGCGCTGGTGCAGGTTCCTGGAGCATCTGTTGCTGTAAAGGGCACGTAGGTGTCGCTGTACGCTGGAGCGATGTAAACCTCCTGCGTGACGGGGGAGCCGGCCGGCGCGATCGTTGTGCCGGAGTACGCCGCGACCGAATACGTTCCGGTGTAGAGCGGATTGACGGGTTCGGTGGTGATGATAAGGCTTTGCCAGTCCTCAAAGGTTGGAAGAGGGATCGCCTGAATGCGAAAGTAACCTTCGCGCCACTCGAAGGCGCCGACGCTACCGAGAGGTGAGCTGTCCTGGCCGGCGATTGGGGTCCAGCCTTTGCTGCGCCAGGCAAAGCCGGTGACCGAGGATGCGGTCTGCCAGGCCTCGGGGACGTTGTAGAACTTTTCCATCCGGCGCACCGTCACGTTGACGCCTTCCATGCCGGTGCCGTCAGGGAAGTTGACGACGCCCCAGATCGCTCCTGCCTGGGCCAACGTGCTCTGTTTGCCGGGACCGACGGGAGCTCCGGTTGCGTTGTTATAGAGCTGGCTGAGAGCCGAGATGTCGTCCGGGCGCAGCGTGAACGGCTGAGGGAGGCATTGGTAGGTGTACGGACCACAGAGGATGTCGATCGGGTGCATGATGGGCCAGTTCAGGAACTGGTCGTTGGTCGGGGTCGGCGTTTTGGTAAAGACGTTGTCGTTTACCTGCGACCAGCTGAGTCCAAGGACGCGACCGAAGGCGCGCATCAGTTGATACTGCATCTGCAGCTGGAGCTCTGGAGCTGGACCGGTGCAGCGTCCGTTCAGGATGAGCAACGCATGGAGGATCTTTGATCCGGGAGAGAAGGAGTCGACGCTCTCGACAACACCGTTCTGCAGGCAGCCGGAGGGATCGCTGCCCCCCTGCCCGAGCAGGAGATCGATGATCGAGCCATCGGTGTCGTAGATGACGGCGAGCGGGACGGCCTGGTAATTCGCGAGCTGCACGTCCGTCGGTAGAACCGGACCGTTCGGGCCCATGGTGGAGTTTCGCGCGCTCACGTGCTCGTTGAGCGAGCCGCCCTGGTTGAGGACAAGCGAGCTCTGGGGGACGTTCCAGACCGCTGCGGCACGGGCGACCAGAGCATCCGCGGCTTGGTGGTTCACGCTGGAGCTGAGATCGCCGGGATCGGTGAAGTATTGGAGCTGGTTGGTGTACCAGACGATGGAAAGCCCGGTTGGGTTGAAGTAGGGGGGGCCGCTTACCCAACGTGGGCCGCCGGCCTGGGCCTGTGAACCACACAGAAGGAGGACGATGACGATCGCGGCCGCCACGAATGCGCTCCGAGTGAAGGCTGAAGTTGCTGCCAGAGAGCGATTATCGCGATGCATTGGTTCCCTCCTGCCAGGACGCCATCAGATGAAGAACGGTTGAGACGGAAGCTTGCTGTGTGTCGACCGAGACGGAAGCGATGCCGGTGGCGTCTGTGTCTGCCGTTGAGTGAATTGCCATGCTCCTCGCGCCGCTCACGCTGCCCATGCTTCTCGGGCTTGCCGCTTCGGCGGCCCCTGTCTGTTCGCGCCCGCCGTTGGCGATAGTGTTCGGCAGATGCTGGCCGGGCTGTACCGTCGCGTAGACCGAAGGGCGGCCGACCTTTGCGGCGACCCAGCGTAGATCGACGATCGGCTCAGAAGTCGGTGTGCTCCCGTTCTCAATGGCTGAACCGACGTTTCCGCGTACTGGAATGGCTCCATCCATACCGCTTACGGGAGAACTCATCCCGGACGCTCCGGGAGCGTGGAGCAGCATCAACTTTGTCTCACCGACCTGATACCGGAACTGGTTTGGCGCCCATAGGCCGCCCCACTCCCGCAACGTGTACACCGAGCCGGAGGTGCACCCGCGCACGGCCTGATTGACCTCGAAGTCGACCTCGACCACACCGGCCGAAGCACCATCGCCACCGCCCTTGTGCGTGACTCGCAGCACTGTGCCGACGAAGATGACGCCGGCCTGCGCGGACATAGTACGGAGAGAATCCTCAACCGACAGGGCTGGCTGGCCTGTGACGGTTCCCTGAGCAAAGCCCATCCAGGATGCACAAAGCAGCCACGCTCGTAGTGCCCCAAGCAAGATCACACGCCAAGTCATTGCCCGACCTCCGCTTCTACCTCCTATTTCGTCAGATTTCGCTAAATCTTCACCTGTGTCCGATTTTGAGACAGTTCTGACCACAATGCTTCGCTCGAGCACGGTTTTGCTTGACCTGCATACGGTCGGGGAGGTCGGTCGCGCAAAATCAGTGAAAGAATAGATCCATGGCAAATCTGACATTGGTCTACGGCATGCGGCTGCTTCCAGCCGACGAGGTCGCCGAGGTGCGGGACGCGCCGCTGACGCTCAAGAACGGCAATGAAGCGCGCGTGACCATGCATGTTCTTGAGGGCAGCCGCGAGCAGATTGAAGCGCAGCTCAAGCTAAGTCTCGATGCGTTTTTTGACTTTTACCCGGAGATTTAGACGGGCATTGGTCCTAGCAGCCGGCAGGGGCTAACTCTGCCCTTCAGGCTTTCAAGAAACACCTACACGCACCACCTATTCCCCATTTTAGAGATCCCAAGAATGCCCGAAGTTATGACGCGCGATACAGTTATTCTAGGTTCCGGCTGCTCCGGCCTAACCGCGGCCATCTACGCTGCGCGATCGAACCTGAGGCCGCTCGTGTTGGAGGGGCACGAGCCGGGCGGCCAGCTCTCGATTACGACGCTGGTCGAGAATTTTCCGGGCTGGCCTGACGGCATCCAGGGCCCGGAGCTGATCGAGAACATGAAGAAGCAGGCGACTCGTTTTGGCGCGGAGCTCCGCATGGGGCATCTTGACCGGATCAATCTTTCGGAGCGCCCGATCGAGCTTCAGTTTGGGTCTGAGATCGTCCACACCCGAACGCTGATTATCGCTTCGGGAGCAAGCGCTCGCTGGCTGAATCTGCCATCGGAACAGGCCCTGATCGGCCACGGTGTCTCGTCTTGCGCGACCTGCGATGGATTTTTTGCGTCGGGCAAAGAGATTGCTGTCATCGGCGGCGGCGACAGCGCGATGGAGGAGGCGCTATTTCTGACGCGCTTCGCGTCGAAGGTAACGCTTATCAATCGTACGGACCGCTTTCGTGCGTCACCGATTATGCTGGGGCGCGCTCAGGAAAACGAGAAGATCCGATTTCTTCCCAGCACAACGGTTGAGGAGGTGCTTGGCGTTGAAGAAAAAGACGTCAAGGGGCTGCGGCTCAAGAACGTCGTTACCGGAGAGCACAGCACGCTGCCGGTGTCGTTTATGTTTTTGGGCATCGGCCACATTCCCAACGCGCGCGCGTTTACCGGCCTTCTGGATCTAGACGAGGATGGTTATATTCTGACGCGGGACGATGTCTACACGACACGCAACGGTGAGGTTATCCCGGGCGTCTTTGCTTGCGGCGACATCAAAGACCGGCGGTACAGGCAGGCCATCACAGCTGCCGGTTCAGGCTGCATGGCAGCGCTCGAAGCAGAGAAGTATCTGGAAGCGCATGGTCGCTGACATGGCACGGCCGCGACTTTGTCAGCAGTCGCAGCCGTGTTCACGGACCAGCGGTGTTTATGTGTTGAGGCGGGAGACGCTGAAGATGCGTCTCCGAACCGATCCCAGAGAGGCTATCGCACCGGTGCCCAGCAGAAGCCATGAGCCCGGCTCGGGGATGGCTGTGCTGACGGGCATTCCCTGAGAGATGGTCAAAGTACCGCTGATCGGGGTTGAACCGTCGCCGAGATCATAGGTTCCGCTCAGATCGAAGGAGCCGAGCGAAAAAGTTGGCGAGTCGGTGGTGCCGGTGAACAACTGTGGACCAGACAGGTCTGCGTTGGTCCAGGAGGCGCCTCCACCATCTGCGTCGACAAAGAAGTGGACCGGGCCGGATACGGTTTCTCCGCCTGCGGTGGTGGTGATGTTTGGGATTTCAAAGAAGTTATCGAGATCGAAGACGCTCGGTGTGGGCGACGCCGGAAGCGAGAACGTGGCTGTGACGCCGCCGCCTTGAAAGACGAAGTTGTCCGTCAACGGGGAAGCGTACAGAAGGGTGCCGCAGGCAGAGGAAAAGAAAACAGCTGCGAAGAACCTGGAGAGAGATCGCATCGAGGGAGCTCCTGAGTTCGTCTAAAGTGAGTTAGGTTGCGCGGCGCTATGCGCCGCGATACTGCAAAAACGTAAGATGCCGGCACCTAAGTAAATGTTGCCCCATCGCAAGATGCCCGCACGTCACTTAGTCCCAAGCCAGTGCGTCCTCGAATGTGATGAAGCCATCGTGATCGGTATCGTAGCGTCCGAAGGAGTCGCGGAGCATGATGGGAGCTTCGTCTTTTGAAAGTTTTCCGTCACCATCAGCGTCGAAGTCGGCGAGGATCTTTTTGAAGTTTTCGATCATGACCCTGCGCTCGTTGCCGCCGCCTGCTTTGAGGTGCGCAAATGGATCCGGGACGTCGATGGGAGCGGCGCCCGGCTCGCTCGACGGGAAGAAATCGACCATGATGTTGCGTCCCGGACCAAGCGAAGTAGGGCTATGCGGCGTATGCGGAGGAACGCGCACGAGGGCCGGCGCTTTCATATGGAAGGTCTCGCTGCCGATCGCGAAGGCGCATTCGCCCGCAACCAGGACAAAGATCTCCTCGACCGGGTGCGTGTGCATGGGCGGCCCCTGGCCGGGCCCCATCGTCGTGACCTGCACGGTGGAGCTATCCCAGCCGTAGTATTGACCTTCCATTTCGATGAAGTGGTCGCCGGTCTTGATGTCCCAGAAGTTGAAGCCGGATTGGTTCTGGAGAACGAAGGGGAGGCCGAGGTTATGGACGTTGCCGGGCGTGACCTCGACCTGTTTTGCCGAATCAGGCTTGTCGGGCACATTTCGTTGTTCGTTGTTCGTGATGGTTGCTGACACGGAGCATATTCTCCTTAGGTACTGTTGATCTATCAACATGATCATACCTCATTTAGTTGACACGTCAACTTTCTATAAGTAAGTTGTTGATCATGGCAGATTTATCCATTGCGGATCGTGAGCTCTGGCGCAGTTTTCGCAGAAGCGCGGAGGAGATTAGTGCTGCCATCGAGCGTGACCTGATCGCGACGGCAAAGCTGTCTGGGTCGGACCACGGCATTCTATCTAGGCTCGCCGTGAGCGGAACCACCGCTATGCGCCAGCAGGAGCTTTGTGATGCGATGCGGTGGGACCGGACCCGCCTCTCCCATCACGTTACACGGATGGAGCGGCGTGGATTGGTGAAGCGCTCGAAGTTGGAGGATGGCGGCACTTTGGTAAAGATCACAGCAGGAGGAGATCGCGCCAGAAGATCTGCCGACCCGGTCCACGCGGAAGCGGTAAGGAGGTGTTTTATCTCAAAGTTGACGGTTGCACAGCGGAAGCAGATCACATCGTTGCTGGAGTCTTTGTCTGTGAGTGGCTGAGAAATGGACCGTCATGTCCAAACCGATGATATTCATCTGCCGGAGCCGTTCGTCTCCCGAATTTTGCAGCTTGGCGTTCGTTTCAGGGCTCCAGCACGTGCGTACGTATGAAATAAATGAGGCGGGTGCCTACCCGCCTCATTAGATACGTCATTTAAGGTAGTGCGGCTGGTTAGAACGCGCCGCGAGTGAGATTACTTAATCGAAGTAACTAAATGGCTCAGGCCACCCATCCTGATACGTGATGTCGCCTTTCCACGGTGTCACGGTCGGCTTGCCTTGCATGTTCACTACAACGTGCAAGGATTCCGCCTTCTCGCCGGCCGCCCGAGCGAGGAACCAATCTGCCACAACGGTGAAGGCCTCAGGTCCCATCTGGCCGGAGCTGCGCGAGTGTAATCCGTGATTTTCACCTTGATAGACGACTAACGTTTTCGGAGCCTTGACTGCGTTCATGTAGGTATAGGTGTCGGAGATGTCGCTTAGCTGATCGTCCTCACCCGCACACACAAGATAAGGACAGCGGAGACCGGCGATCAGGGCGTCGTTGTTCATCGTCTTGCAATATGCATCAAACGCGGCCTCGTCGTGGATGTTGGTCATGTACATCTGGCGCAGCCGAAAGGTAGGGCTGGCTGTGTCCATCATGGAAAATCCACCCGGCTCGAAGCAGGTCATGAGGACGCCGCATGCAGCAAAGCGGGGTTCGGAAGCAGCAAGGAGTGACGCCCAGTAGCTTCCGTAGCTGTTACCCATCACATAGATTTTGCTGGGATCGATTTCGGCGCGACCCTTGCAATAATCGAATACCGTTGGGGCCAGCTGAGGAAAGGTGTTGTGATCCCACCAGACTTCACTTGTGAGCGACTCGCCTTGACCCGGAACATCGATCGCGAGGACCGCGAAGCCGCGGGACAGGAGCGGATCGTCCTCCAAGGCGACAACCATCTCCTTGAACCCGTCCATGCCAGCGGTGTCGACGATACAGGGAACACGTTGACCTTTTTCATAACCTGGCGGCAGGTGTAGGTAGGCACTTACTGTTTTGCGATCGAATGGCAGATCTACTCGTTCGACATGCCACGCCGCGAGAGATGCAAATTTGTCGTAGCACTCGCGCTTCTTACGAGCGAGCACTAGATTGAACTCCGTGTTCGCATCAATCGGCCATTGCGCTGCACCATACATAATAGCCGCGATGAAGAAGTGGTTGCGAGCGGTTACCTTGTGTTGTTGCTTGAGGGCTTCACGGGCCGCCAACTCTTGTCCGCGGGCACCCTGCGCAAACACTCGAGCCATATCGTCGTACTTCTTGATCTGTTGTTTGAGTGCTTGAAACTCACCTGCGGAGCTTGCGCCGCAGGCGCCGGTGTAGTAGTTGATCCGATCCTGGTCCCACTCCGGACCCGCGAGTTGAATCATCAAGTCCAGCAACCAGCGTTGGTGGTCCAGGCGTTCAGATTGTTTCATGACATTGAGTGGTAGAGTTGGCATTACTTCCTCCGTGCGTGTGAAGACGGGATAACTGAAATGGTTGTTAGCTTTTCCGGTGCTTGCAAGGCGCGCATGAAATGCGACTAATTAACTTGTCGTTCTTCTGTCTGAGGTTCAATACGATGGCTGCGTTGTTCACAGCGAATGCAATACCCTTATGCTGCGAAAGCAACTTCGGCCCTGCGCCCGCGAGGGCTGAGTTAAACAAAGAAGGAGGACGGGGATAGATCTTGGCAGCGTGGGTCCTTTTCTGTTCCGACGATGGTCTCCAAGAGCTGCACGAAGGCGTCTACTCTGGGATCGTAATGATGGCGCCCTCGATAGATGCAGAATACAAGCGGGTCCACAGTCCATTCGGCGAGCAAAAGAACGAGTTCTCCCGCCAGAACTAACCTATGTGCTAGCCATAGGGGAAGCAGTGCGATACCGGCGCCCTCGGCAGCCATATGGGCAAGGACGAACGGGTCCGTCGCGACGAGATCGAAATCTGGTTGGATCTCAAGTTTTGTTCCCTCCCTGGAAAAATGCCAAGGCCATAACACTCCGGTTCGGTCATAGCCGAGACAGACGTGTTGTTCGAGTCCACGAGGATCTTGTGGGCTGGTATGATTCGCAAGGTATCGCGGGCTGGCAAACAGACCCTGACGTATGCCCGGGAGTAACTTGAGGTGGTCACGTAGTTCGCCCCGTGGGCTGATTCGTAACCAAAGGTCATAGCCGACCTTTGGCTCACGGTCCCAATGCGAGTCGTATAGGGCAAGATCAACTCTGACTTTAGGAAAGCGTTGGAAGAACTCATAGATCACTGGACTGAGCACATGCGCGGCAAAGACGACGGGAACGCTGATGTTTATAGCGGCTAACCCTTGCTTATGGTGGTTGAGGAGGACGTCATCCGCCCGACGATGTGCCTCTAAAACATTCACACAGGCAAGTAAGTATTGCCGCCCGAGTTCGGTCAGCTCAAGACCGTTCTCGTCTCGTCGCACAAGTGTTAGGTTCGCGGAGGTCTCAAGGTGCTTGAGCGTGCGATCGATCACACTGAGTGGTAAGTCGAGATGCTGTGCCGCTTCGCTGAGAGTCTTCGCCTCGCTGATCGCGAGGAAGATCTGCAGATCCTGAAGAGCAGCTGGATTAAAAGGTTTCGATATCTCCGTCATATAAATCCTTTCGTTGATAGGCTTACAAATCAACTTCGTTCAAGGATCAAGGAGCAATGCTGGCGTGGTCTCTGCCATGAGAACGCAGCGCATGTGGTGATGCGTGATGGATTGTAACTACTGCTCAGTCGCGCCGTCGCCAGGCGAGTAGTAGTCCTCTCATGAGGACGGCGCGAATTTGCGAGAACAATGTTAGAAGATCGTCAAACGTACTGCTCCAGCGACCTAGCTTCAGCGATCTAGAAAGTGAAGCTGCTGGTTGAGACGTTCAATGTGATAGGGATATGTCCGATGATCAGATCCCATTCGTGTATTTCGTAAGTACTGAGTCCCATAGAGGTCATGGGTTCGACTTTCATGAAGCCGTCGGCTTCCTCAAGCGACGCAGCACGGAAGACGATCAGGCCCAGATCGATGCCTTCGCCTTTTATAGGAAAGGGGCCAGAGGCGAACACTTTTCCTTGTGCTTCCAGACCGGTGATGTACTTTATATGGTCCATTTTATGGGGTTCGGCTTCAGCTTGGCTGGCGGTGACCCTGGTTAGAACAGCGTACAGTTTGTTGCTGAGCGTGGGGACGTAAGGAGGGGCGACATTTCCGCTTGGAGGCATTTCAGTTCCTTTCGAGTGACGAGTACAAACATCTGCTTTGCGGCTCCCTGGAGCCGTTAATGCACTTCGGCAAAATCTGTGCTTCCGCTTGCTGGCCGTTTGAAGACAGAGCTTTATCCCAGCTTATTACCCAAGTTGGGATTTGGGCCTGCAGCTCCGCAGATTTCGAAGTGGCCAATACCAGGCTGTATTGCTGAAGTAAGGTTTTCTCTTTAGTTCCTGCCTGGACCGGCAAATGGCTTATTGCCTTCGCGCGCGAAGTAGAAGTGAGGAGTCGGCGTAGTTACAAAGCCGGGCGACACCTTACTTCTCCGGCGGGGATGGGACTGTGTGGATCAGCTCGATGATGTTCTGGTTCAGATCGCCGATATGTCCGAAGCGGGTACCTCCTGGTTGCGTGCTCGGGGGGTTGACCGAAGTAGCTCCGCGGGATACGGCTTGCTCGTACACTGCGTCGACATCCGGAACGCCAAAGGCAACATGGGTAAATCCCAACTTCAACATTTTGGGTGTGAGATCAGCCGAAGTGAGCGGCTTGGTCGGCTTAGCCGGCGGGGGCGGAGTTGGCTGGAAGATCTCCAGGCGACCACCTTCACACTGCATAAAGGCCGCCGTGAACTGTGGGGTTGAAAAACGCTGAACCACTTTGAAGTCGAAGACGCGCTGGTACCACTCGATGGTAGCTTCGAGGTCCGGAACCGCCATACCCGCATGATCGATAAACAGTTGGTTGGTGTTAGTCGGCATTTGCTTCTCCTTGCTTTGAAGGCGCGTTGTTGCGTTTATGATTCAGCGACTCCCAGGTAAAACGGGTTTTTTATACACCCGCGACGGCGCACGCCATGAGGGCGATAAGACCGCCGATGATCGCCAGGTTCGATCCGAGCAGTTGCATCCCTTGAGCCCGGCCCTTGTTTGTCAGGATGTCCTGCACTGGAACCGCGACCGTCGCCGCAAAGACATAGAAGACCAGTATCCAGGTGAGAGGAAGCATGAAGAGTCCCAGGGCAAGCAAGATCGTGCCTCCTACAATTTCCAAGGCAATGGAACCGAGTAGGCCCAGTGGCGCCAAAGGGATGTGGTGCTGTTGCATAAGCTCGATGGATTGTTTCCAGCTGCCAGCCTTTCCGATCGCCGACATCAGAAACATCAGCGCGACAAGGCATCGAGCAATTACGTACAGAGTATGAGCATTCATGCTTCCTCCTTATAAGGCGCCTTGCAAAGACAAGCACTAATAGAGCTTTGTTGGTAGTGGTTGGCTAACGTTCTGGCTGGGGGCTAGGAGAGTAGAGAGTCACATCTTCTACAGCCTGAGATAAGTTTTCGAGTAAGCCGCTTCGGCGCTCGCGGATATGTGTGCTGGCGTTGACAAATGCCTGGTGCGTAGGCGACTGGTCGTGCTCCGGGTAGTCTGAGCCGTGCAGCTTATCAGCGCTCGTGACTTCGAACTGGCGTCGCTTATCTTTAGATTGTCTGAGCTCGGGCTTCGATCCTTCAACGATCTGTTTGGCCAACAGACATAAGTAGTCGGCAACCTTTTGGGCGGCCTCCTTGTCCAAGGGTTGCGATGTGCTGGTTTCGTGTGCCGACCGGATCGTCAACTCGACGTGAGCCATCTCGAGAGTTAACAGGTTGCGGGTGCTTTCCAGACATTTACGGAGCGCGGCCTGTACGCCTTTCTCATCCTTGGATTCATACTCCGAAAGATCCGCTTGATCCTCTGCCTGCTTGATCGTCTTATTGATGGCTTCCCGGAGCTTTTGGAATTTGGGGCTTTTGGCCTCCTTGGGGGAATCGTCCACCGCCAGTAGTGCCAAGTCCCTCGCCGTTCCAATCAGACTCGCAACGGCCCGCTTTTGGCTGGGCAGCGTGTCGACTGGCCAGAGCCGGGTGAAGACGTACCACATCACAATCGTTCCCAGCAGCACCCCGACGAGGCGGTTGCGAGGCTCCACAATCCCAATCGTGATCACCGGCGTCATCAGGGTGGCCAGGCCGTAGGACATGGCGATCTGCGAACCTGCGTAGGAGATCCTCGGGCTGCCCTTTGTGATCCAACCCGAGGTGAAAAACACCACAGCCACATACAGCATGAACTCGACGATGTTGTCCATGTGCGAGGTGATCAATGCAACGCCCACAATGCCGAATAGCAGGCCGCCGATCAACACCCCGACGATACGCTGTGCGAACTTTCGGAACGTGCCGCCGATGGTTGATTCTGCGGTGAAATAACACGTCAGCAGGGCGGTGCTGATGCCCTGCCACGCTACCCCGTTGTAGATGAGGTAGCAGATCATGCACGCAAGCATGACTTTGACGGCGAAGCGGATATCGTCGGTCGTAACGAAGGGCCCGGACTTTGGCGGGGCTTTGGAGGGCTTCTCGGCAGCCGGTTGTTCGGCATCCTTGGTGGCTGTGACGTCACTAGTCCAGAGCGTCCAAAGATCGCTGACCTGTGACCCCATATCGGCGATCAGCTGTCCTGGACCCCGACCGCCGACGGGATTCGGAGCAGAGTCGTGACCTTTGTCGTCTTCGCGCGCTGTGGTGACATTGCGCTCGACGTTGCACGCCAGGGCGAGGCAACCCTGCGCCGTCTGGTCGACCAGCCTCTTTTGCTCCTCGTTGAAGTGAGTGGTGTCGTGGCTGGAAAGCTGTATCGCTTGATCGGACAAAAGGTCCATGCCATTCAAAACGGCGCTGAGGCGCAGCACGTAGTTCCGGTCGATCGAGGGTTGTGTCGACAGCACCGGAAACAGCTGTCGTAAGCTGCCCGTCCCGGCAAGGGCCAGCTTGCCCAGAGCGCCCACTCTTTGCTGCTCTTCGCGGCTCAACTCCGCGCCCCCGCTCCGCTTCAGCACAGCGGCCGCCCCCTGCAGCCGATCCACAATCGCCGTGGTGATGCGCTGCTGCGGGCTCGGGTGAGGGTAAAGGAAGTCCACGGCCGTCGCAACCAGGCAGCCGGTGCTCATCATCAAGGCCAGCCACAGGCCGGTAGTGATGGCGGCCTCCGCGCTGTTTACGCTGTCCATCCGGATAAGGACCAGGGAGACGGTCACGGAACCGAGTGCGGCGATCGGAGGTTGATGCAAGCCCCTCGACAGGAGCACACACACGAAAACGCCGAAGGCCAGGGCCGTCACACGCAACCACGGCAAGTCCGCTGTCAGAAGCGTCAAGACGATAGCGAAGGCGCACGCGGACCATGCGATGATCATGGTGCCTTTGGCGCCGGCCCAGGTTTGTTGAGGGGTATCCCTGGGGAGAAGAAGCGGAATAAACAACCCGATAAAGAGATTCTGACTGCGGCATGTCTCGCCGATGAGCAATGTGATGCACGCGGTAATGGCTGCCCGCGTGGCCCAGTCGCGCCGGCCGGGGGTGGGCCAGAGCTCGCGCTTGACGAACCCTGACAAGGTCGCGTCGAGATTGAACGCCGGTTTACTGAGCGGCTGGCTGGCTGTTGCCATTGGAACTCTCGTAGACGGCTCGGTTGTAGACGTTAGGGTCAGGGGGGATGGCGAGCGGGGTTTGCCCGCTGCGAACGATGGTTGTCGCGGAGGCGCCAAGACGAAACAGATCGGGCGATGGGTCGAGCACGCGGACGCGCACGGGAAAACGTTGCGCCAGTCTTACCCAATTGAGGGTTCGCGTGGTCGACGGAAGGCCGCCGGCCTGCGTCGGTGTGATGTCCTCGGGTGTGACGCCGAAGCCGATACTTTCGACCACTCCCCTGAAGCGAATGCCCTGATGGTTGAGCACGTAGACATCGACCGGCATGCCCGGCGCGAGATGTCGCAGCTGCGTCTCCTTGTAGTTGCCCAGCACCCACCATGCTGTCGTGTCGATGAGCGTGAACACCTGGCCGCCTGTTCTGGCGTACTGCCCGACCGAGATTGTGAGATCGGTGACCCGGGCGTCGAAGGGTGCATAAACCCGGCAGCGCTGGACATCGTAGGCCGCCGATTTGACCTGGGCCTCCTTTGCGGGAAGTTGCGAAAGCAACGTCTGCAGGCGATCTATGTCTAGAAACGCTGCTTCCGCACGGAGTTTCTGCTGTTTACCCGCGACGGCCGCCTGTCGTACCTCTGCCTGCGCTTGCAGAAACCTTGCACGATCTGCATCCAGCGTCGTTTGTGCCTGCGTAACGCTCTCCTGCGCCGATCGGACGTTCGTCCTTAGCTGATCGATCTGTTGCGCGGTGACAAAATGGCGCGGTAGAAGAGGTTCGGTCCGGGCAAGGGTATCCACGGCGAGGCGAAATTGAGCTTCGGCGTTTTTGAGGGTAGCCTCCTGGGTCTGGATCACCTTCTCTGTAGCCAGTGAGTTAGCCTGCTGGCTGTTGACGGACTCTGCGCTCGACTGCCTGCCTGCCGTCGTGATCTCCGCGTTGAGGGTCTGGGATGCTATTTTCCTTTGTTCATCGATGATCTGCTGCTCGAGATTGTTCTTTGCCGATATGGCTTGCTGCAGCTGGTACTGGTACGGCCGCGAATCGATCTCGTAGAGCAGGTCTCCCTTGTGAACGAGCTGATTGTCGCGGATCGGCAGGGAGACGATGGGCCCGTTCACCTCTGGGGCGATGCCGATATAGTTGGCGACGACATTGGCGTCATCGGTGCGAGGGTCTACGTTTGTGGCCCACAGGGTAATGGCCCCGAGCACAACCGCCGCCAGAACGAACGCAACGGCGATGATCTTTCCTACGAGTAACTTCGACTTTGGTATCTCCGCCATGAGACCTCGCTACAACGAACTGGTCGACTTAGCTGTAAAAGATGATCCAAGCTAGAAAGGTGTACGCTGCAGCCGCACAGGGATAGACAACGGTTTTCATCGGGATCGCCGGTTCGAGTTGGAGGCGCACGAGAATGAAATACGTGACCAGCGCCAAAACAATACCGATGATGCAGCAGACGATCCATGCCGGGAAATACGAGCCGAGAACATCAATCGAGGGCGAACGCGAGCAGCCGCACAGCAGCAACAATAGGGTGGAGGCAGGAATGCTTTTTTTATTTCGCATTTCTGTTCGCCTTTAGAAATCGGGACCCTAACAGGTCGCCCGTGGAATATGCCAGCTGCGCGAGGTCGGTCAAGACTTCGGATGCGGCTTGCACCTGCTCGTTTCGTGATTGCGCTAGGGTCTGCTCGGCGTTTGAGAGGTCGATATATGTCTCCAGACCGAGCGCAAACGATTCCTGCGCGGCCTCGAAGGATGTTTGTGAGGAAAGCAGGAGGCCCTGAGAGATCTCCAGGCGGCGAAAGGCTACTTTCGTGTTGATATAGCTCGACCACACTTGATTGGTCGCAAGATCCTGAGCCGACTGAAGCTGCGCCTGGGCGATACGTTTTTGTTCTTCGGCCTCGACGATCTGGTACCGGCGGCGTCCGCCATCCAGGATGGTCCAGGTAAACGACAGCTGACCTTGCCAATTTCCCTGATGCAGAAACGGCGCGGCGCCGGCGCTCGTAGTCGTCCATAGCAGATCTTCGCCAGCCTGCGCGTGGACGGTGAGGGTGGGAAAGAGAGCCGATCGTGCGGCCTTGATGGACTGATCAGCGCCACGAATGCGTCCCACCGCCTCTAGCAGATCGGGCCGTCGCTCCAAGGCCTTTCCGATCAGTTGTTCCGCCGAATCCTCGAGTTCACTGCTCTCAGGCATGTGCGAGATGTCTTTGACCTGAATGGGCAGGGCTGGGTTGAGGCCTGCGCTTCTGGCCAGGTCGGATTCCGCAGTCAGCTCCGCGCCGATCGCATTTTCGAGGTTGTATTCCGCCTGTTGCCGTTGTGTTTTCGCGCTCAGGAAGTTGGGAAGGGTGGCCAGGCCATGCTCCATGCGGGCCTGCACCTGCTCTTCAATCGCCTGGGCATCGTTTAGGGAAGCCCGCGCTGAGGTGACCAGGCCCTTGCTGCTGACCACGCGGTAATAATTCCGAGTTACATCAAGCGCGATCTGCTCATGCGTTGCACTCAGGGACTCGCCCGTGACAAACAGGTTCGTGGCGGCTGTGTTGATGCCGGCGCGCGTGTTGCCGAAGTCGAGAAGCAGGTAGTTCAATGCCAGCACCGGGTTCACAGTTGTATCGTCTTCACGCAATGAAGGTCCTCCCAGGACGGGGCCGTCAGCGTTGGGGAAGACTAGAAATTCGCGCGTCTCCGATGTTGGCGCACTGAGGGAGAGCGTGGGAAAGAGCGCGCTGCGAGCCACCTTGACAGCGGCAGCTTGTTCTTTCACCTGCTCCCAGGCGACACGTGCGGTAGGGTTCTGTTCCTCCGCGATGTCGATTAATTCGAACAAGGCGTATGTTTTCGACGTGTCTGTGGCGGGGTAGGTACGCGGCATGCGCCGTAAGTCGCTCACGTATGGCGCCGCGTTATGCTGGCTCGTCTGCGAGGAGAATCCGAGCTGAGCAGAGGGAGCCGAGGGGAGCTGCCCTGTCGCGACTTGAGCGGATGTGTGAACCACCGCCGCCGAACATAGAACAGTGGCTCCCATCACCAATCTTTTTCTCCCCGTGCGGTGGCCGTTGTTGTGCGAGCCAGACTTCATTCGAGCCTTCCCAATACGAGCTACCGTGTCCCTCGTCGCTTCAAAGATGGCGATGCATCTACTGCATGATGCTTGTGGGTGTCCTTCCTATGGGCTATTCGGTCCCTGTAATTAGCGAAGAGCTCCTGGAGCGCTGAGCCAGCGCTTGTTTCGGCTGTTTTCTAGGTCGAAGCAAGCTCCTCGAAGTACTGTTCCATGGTTCTAGGTTGCCGCCCCAAGATGGCCTGAAGCGTAAGTGCGTTTCCCATCAGACCGTGTTTGTCATACCACTCCAACATGGGCTTCATCGCAGCTTGTTGTGGGTCTTGAGACTCTTTCGCGTCGCTCTTCGGTTCTAATTTTTCTGCCTTGACCTCACGTCCCAGAACCTCGCTGATGATCTGCGCGACCTCGATCCGGTTTCGGGGGATTTCGGAGCATAGTTCAAAGGTGCCGTACAGTAAACGGTCTTCCGTCAAGGCAATGGCCGCAGACTCAGCCACATCGCGGAAGTCCACTCGTGAGAAGCTAGTCTGGGTCGACCATGGTTCCGCCAACACTCCGGTTTTGACGACGTTGGGCCAGCTCTCGGCGTAGTTCTGCAGGAACATGGCCGGCTGAAGGAAGGTGTACTCCATATCCGAAGCAAGGATCGCCTCCTCGACCGGAGCCTTGGCTGCATGATTGCTCAATACACTCAGGATGGGATGGATTACGGATGAGAACACAAAGCGGCGCACGCCGGCCTGTTTGGCCGCCTCTACTACGCCTTTGCCGACCTCGGCCTCGTTTGGCATGAAGGCCGGCGCAATGTAGAACACTGAATCGATACCCTGGAGAGCAGCATCCATGCTCGCCCGGTCTCGAAGATCGGCCACCGCTATCTCGGAAGCACCGTGTTGCCGGACCTCATTCTCTTCCTTGCTCTCGCGAACCAGCCCACGGACCTCTACGCCCCGCTTGGCCAGCTCCGGGATGACTAGGCCGGCGAACTTACCGCTTGCTCCTACGGCCAGCACCTTCAACTTATGGCTTGTTCCGTTGGCGGTCGTGGGTGCGACCTGAAGAAGGCTGCTCATAGTGCATCTCCTATTTCCTTAGAATGAAAGCTGGCGGGCGTCAATTTATTTGCCTCGGCCTTTAGGGAATGCTAGGTGCGCTGTGTGCATTCGTAAATAGCGCCTGATGCAAACCAGACTTGCTTCGGGAGTTCCAATGTGTATGCAACAAATCAGCTTACGAAAGCTCTAATGATCGAAGACGAGCCGAAGCGCGAGGACGGGCGCATCGCCTAGACGCTTGTCGCCGCTCGGCTTCCATATGTATTGAAAATCGGGCCAAATAGTGATCCAGCGTCGTATGACGAACTTGTAACCTGCCTCCATGGTGGTCTGAGAGGCTCGACCGGGTTGACCCAAACATGCGAGTTCCTGACTGTAGTCGCGACTGAAGTGAGAGTTGATCACTCCGATTGCGACGATGTCAGCGGGCCTTTTGTAAGTCAGTCCAACAAGCCGGATGCCAGTAAGCGCCTCCCAGTCATTTACATTAAGACGCCGAGGCGTGGCGCTGATGCTGAACTGGTAGTCGACTCCCTGGTGGACGTAGTGGCCGCCCACCTTTCGTCGCCAGAGCGCCTGTCCGACATCGACGAAGTACTCGTCATTTCCATGTGAGGGCTTATGCGAAATGAAGCTATTGAAGTGACCGAAGTTATGGATTTGGCCGATCTTGTAGACGCCGGGGTGCGCGGAGGAATCATCTCCGCGAAGATACCCGAAGGTAGATGCCTCGTCAGGCGCATTGCGAAGGTCAAAGCGGATGCCGCTCGGGTCGCCTACAAACGGGCTATGCGGTGATGACAACACAGCCAGTTTGTAGAAGACGTGCTTGGTTGGATCGCCCCGAACAAAGAAGCCCGGCTTGCCTGCCGGAGAAAAGGAGGCATATGTCTGGATGGTGGTGGGGAGGTTACAGCACAGCGAATTGTTGATCCATGTTTTGAAGGCAGCTGCAGGATCATCGGCGCCGATAACCTGGTTGTCGAATTCGTTCTGCGCATCCATTTGTCCCATGCGAAGGGTCAGCTTGTCATGGAACAGCTTTTGCTGGAGGTAATACTCGTTGAAGCGCAAGGTGTGGGTACCAGCGATCGAACTCGTGAAGTCCCACGAGCCGATATAAGTAGTCGCCAGATCCGAGCCGGTTTGGAAGATGCCACTGACGATGACGCTTGCATCCTGCCAAGAAAGCAGCTTCTGCAGATCCAGGGTCATGGACCCGGTCGACCGGCCAAAGACGGTGCCCATCTGGGTCCTGCCGCCGGCGGGGTTGCCCTGAAAGTCATAGATGTCTTCGATCGTGATCGTGATCCCCTTGCGCTCCAACTCTTCCCGCCAATTCGGGCGCACAACGTCCGGCTGCGGTTTGGCGCCGGTGGCATCGAGGGGTGGTGAGGAGCCTGCCGGCGTGCGTCCATTTTGCGCGTGCAAGGGCACGAGCCCACCCAACATGAGGCAGCACAACATACCTGCATACATCTGAGCGTTTTTACGATAGTTTCCGCGGCGAAATCGTATTGGGGATACCAGGCGGGGTGCCTTCATGGCCGCTCCTTTGCGACTGCTTCCTCATCGGCTCACTCGTGCGCATATCGCGCTGCCGTCTTCCGAGCGGGGGGCCGAGGGGGGGGCCAGGCCACCCCGCCACGCATAGAAGGGCCTAGCGACGCGGGGTCATCGGGCAAGCCTTAGAGACGTGCCCAACCGCCGTCGTTTGCCAGAACTTGGCCGGTCATAAACTGCGCATCGTCCGACGTCAGGAACGACATCACGTTCGCCATGTCCACCGGGTGCCCTGGACGGTGAATAACCTGCAACTTCGGAAGAGAAGTCAGGTACTGCGGCGCATCCCGCTGGACCGTCTTCGTGTCCGTAATGCCTGGGGCAATCGCATTGACGATGATGTTGTCGTCCCCGACCTCGTTTGCAAGTGCACGGGTGAGCCCGAGCACCCCCATCTTCGCCGAAATGTAGTGGAGGTTATTCTGGGCGATGGTCCAGCACTCGGCTGAGCACACGTTCATGATCCGGCCGTATTTCTGGCGCCGCATCATTGGGACGATGTACTTGCACACTAGGAAGGGGCCGTCGAGATCAACGCTGAGCACGTGCCTCCACTGCTCGAAGGTCATGTCGTCGAAGGAAGTGTAAGGATAAATGCCCGCGTTGTTGATGAGGATGTCGCAGCGCCCGAACTCTTGTTGGACAAAGGCCGCAAAGGCTTTGACATCGCTCTCTGAGGTCACATCGCAATGCATCGTCTTCACTTTACGTCCCAGCCCTCGAATGATGTCTTCCGTCTCCGTGGCTGGGACGATGTCCGCGATCGCGATGTCGGCTCCGTCTTCGGCGAGCCGCTTTGCGTACGCTTGCCCAATTCCCATTGCCGCTCCTGTGACTACGGCAACCTTTCCGAGCTTTTTCCCTTGATCCGCCATGTTACATTCCCTCGTAGACCTGGTTGAAAGTATGGGTTATTTCGTTTAGTCTTATCGGCTCGCCATGCTTCAGAACATCGATGTCACGGCAATGCTAGGTGTTAGCCGCCCGTCACTGGGTCGTCGGAACCCGCAGGTCCCGACTAGACGGAAGATCAGCCGACTGTGCGAGCGTACATCTGATGTCGTTTGCACGCGCTGCAAACTAGGATTGCTGCAGGCGCTACGGAACGCGATTTTGTACCGATTCCTTTTGTTACCGTTGGGCGTAAACCCATTGATATGAAAGCAGATCCAGGCCGTATCCAGACGCAACTACCGGAGCTGCGTAGGAGCGGACTTGGTAAATGGAGGAGTTCGTCCGAGCATGAGCGGCTTGTGCTGCCTAAAGCCAAAGGTGAGTGCCACGGGCGTTTATCTCTGATGTCTCAGCGTGCATCCGCACAGCTCGCCATTTAAGTCGGTGGGTTACTTGCGTGTATTGCAAACCTGCTTTGCTCTCGAAGCTGAAGGAATTTAGCGAATTTAGGTGCATTCTTGTTGTGAGCCGATCGGTGCGGGGCGCCTGCATAACATAAACGTTCGACTGTTCGAGGCTGAAACGATGCATAGGAATGGCTCTGCCCTCAAGAACCAGGACAGGACCCTGGCCACATTACGGCTGCCGAAGTCGAATCTGGATCAGGTCCTCAAGGTCTTATCTTGTCAATGCTGCGCCAGCACTGAAACCGAAGTTTGCAATTGAAGTTGCTTGGCGCTTCAGGACGATGAACTGCACAAGAGCCCACGCGTCCTCTGGGTCGCGCTATGAAATTGCCTGAGACGCAACCATGGGAAGGTCACACAGCAGCACAAAGATGTAGATACGTAAGACCCGCTTCATGGTGATCGAGAGTGGCTCCGCTTTTGAATCTGCTCGTTTGATCCATAAGCTATTGAGGAGAAATATGATGATATCAACGCTCAACGAAGAGGCAACTGAGAGCTGCTATGTTCCTCTGCGTCGCAATGTGTGCTTTGGTCCACACCGTTTTAGTACGGGAAACATAACTCCTAACGAAACCTTTGGTCAAGGGAGCACTTCCGCACCGAGGGGTCGCGACGCGTCCCGGACTAAGGTTCTTGTCGTCGACGATGAACAGGTTATCGCGAACACGCTAACGATCATTCTGAATACTTCGGGTTTTGAGGCACGCGCGGTCTATAGCGGAGAGGCGGCGGTTGAGTCGCTCGGCAGCTTTCAACCGGACGTACTTATCTGTGACGTCGTCATGGGCGGGATGAGCGGAATAGACGCAGCGATCACCTTTCGCTCGCAACGACCAAGCTGCAAAATCCTGCTATTTTCGGGTCAAGCCGCAACATCTGATCTTTTGCAGGTAGCTCGGACACAAGGCCATGATTTTGAGATTATGACAAAGCCGATACATCCGTTAGACCTGTTGGCTAAACTTCGGGTGGGTAACGTCTTCTAAACCGTCGGTTGCTACGACGACCCGTTCCGGCACGTCAACCACACGAATCGTTGCTGTGGCATGGTTACATGCTTTATCGCTGCTGATTGGACTGCAAGTTCCTGATGCAAAGGGCCTGACGATTTAGGATGCAGAGTCAGCGCTTGGGGCCGCCAGCCTGACCGCGTGGCTCATTTACGCGACTTACCAGCGGGAGATCTAGACGGCCAGGGATTCCTGAAGCGCGCTCCGGACCTGGTCCAAGAACGCATCCTCTTCCTCTGGCTTATCCGGGGGCGGCGACTTGGACGGGTCCGAGAGAACCTTTGAGAGATCCTGCAACTTGCGCATGCTCTCTTCTGGAGAACACTTCCTTTGTTTCGCTGTTTCTAGATCGAGGATGTCTCCTTCCACTGCGGTGATATCGCGCAAGAAGACCTCCAAGAGCAATTGAGTGATCTGCTGGATTATAGGTAGCCGTCGCTTGTGATCTGCGTCTTGCATCGTTCTCTCGAACGCTCGCAATTCAGTATTCATCTGTAGTGATTGCAGATCCTTGCCGAAAGCGGAGCGAATCTTGATCAGCTCCCCCAGCTTATCTTCCGGCTTGGACGAGGCGTTCCGCAAGGGGCAGAGTTTTCCCAGAGCCCCCAAGGCACCAACGACTGCCTCGCGCATTTTAGAGGTGGTACGAACGGGCATGATCAGGTCGGACACAAGCCACATCATACAAACTCCGAGCATTACAGCAACCACTCGATCGCGTGCCTCGTTGAGGGAGTTTGGTGTCCTGGTGCCGGTGAGAGTTGCGAGGAAAAAGCAATAGGAGAGCTGCCGGCCGGCATAGGAGAGTTTGTAGCTTCCCAGGTACACGTAGCCACCGACAAGTGTCATCACAGCGACAACGATCGTCAAGCCTGCGATGCTGGTAAAGTACGGCAGGACGAAGCAGATTGCGCCGATCGCGCAGATACCGGCGAGGGAATCGCCGATCAAGCGAAGCACTTGCTTCTGGCGCTCCATACCGACGGAGTCTTCGGTAGTGATGATGCAGGTGGTGACGCTGGCGCTGATTTGCGGCCAATCGACCCCGGTGTACACGGCATAGCAGATCGTGGCTGCGAGCGTGGTCTTGAACGCGCTGATCAGGTTGTCTTTGTCCTGCAAAGCACCCGGTTTCAGAAGTCCGCCGCCTTTGGCTTTCTCCTCATGCGCCTCCGGGAGCACACGATCTCCCTGCAGAACTGCCGCCAGCGTTTGAACGGTTCCGACCAAAGCTGCTACCGGCTCGAACAGATGTTCGTGTGGGGGATAGGAGAAGGCGGCCGGCGACTTGCCGTTCCGTATGACGTTCTCGAGATCGCGAAGCTGCGCCTGAACGGTTCGAAGTGCCTCCTGATCCACGGCGGAGGCGGCCTTATCGCCGCAGAGCGAAAAATACAACGTTTGATCCACCAGGACGACCAGCGTTTCTATTGCGCCGCTGAGCCGGGCCTGAACAAGCTTCAAGCGATCGTTCCGCTTCCCTGCATCGGCCAGCAGCGCCTTGGACGCTGCTCCGCCCTCAAGGGAGAGTTTCTTGAGTTGATTTTGACCCTCCTTCGGCGAACGCTGGTCCGTATGCGCGCTGAGCGTGCCCACGACCGTCTCAAGAGAAGCAACCAAGCTGTCCTGCAGCTCCTGCAGAGGTCTCTTGAGCGAGATGATGTATTGCACAAAGACGGTGCTCGCCGCCCCCACGAGGATGGTCAGAACGAAGCTGAGATTGCCAGAGACGATTGAGTTAGCGGTTTTGGTCGAATCCCAGGAACGCACGAAATTCGCGCCAAAAAGCGAAACAACGAGCCAAGGCTGCGAGATCTTCGCAGCCTTGATCAAGTACACGCCAACAAGGGTGATCAGCGTTTGTGCGACAAAGCGTACGGGCGGCGATCCACTGAGCACATCCATGACAAACAGCATGTACAACACCGACAAACCGCAGGTCCCCGCGATCATCAGGACGCTAATGAAGTTTTTCTTCACGCTTCCCTGAAGCACGAAGAATGGTATATACAGGCCGAGCCCGATCTCGTTGAGGCCGAATGCCATATCGATCCAGAGCGCGATCAGCACAGAGGCAGTAAGGCGAAACAAGAGGGCATAGCGGCCCGGAGAGGGTTTCAGCTCCTCCCGAAAGAAGGCCCAGATCGCTTGCATGCGGTTGTGCGTGCCCGCATCTGCGCCAAGTTGTACGGTGCTAGTTGCCATGTGAGATCTCGGGAAAGCTATTGCGGTTATCGGTCGTGCACCGAAACTTCTGCCGTAGTCCCGATCAGCAGAAGACGGGGGTCGCGAGGCTCGATGTGGATACGGACGGGATAGCGAGCGGCCAGACGAACCCAATCGAGAGACCGTTCTACCGTGGGCAGGTTGCCCGGCGTTCCAGGAATGCCGCCGACGTCGGAGCTGTCGGACGAGGTAACGCCGGTGCTGATGCTTTCCACAACGCCCGGCAGAGTATGGTGCGGGTCGGTCATCAGAACAACGTCGGCCCGCATGCCTGGCCGAACATACCGCAGTTGGCCTTCGTCGTAATCGGCTCTGACGTACCAGGAGTTCTGGTCGATGAGAGTGAACATCGCCGTACCCGTCTTGGCGTACTGGCCGCGGGCTATATTCATCGAGGTAACGCAGCCGTCAAACGGAGCGTAGACCTTTGTCCAACTCAAGTTGAGCCTGGCCTGGTCTACCGATGCCTGGTACGCCGGCCGCTGGGAGAGATATGTGCCGAGCACCGGGGTTTCGTTTCTCGATTTGCGCAGCTCATTTACAGATTGGTTGACGCTGACAATATCCTGCGCACGGCTGGTCGAAGCGCTTGCTTGCTTCGATTCGCTGGCGCGCACCTGAGCCTCGGCGCTTCGAACCGATTCCGCCGCACTCTTCTGATTGGCCTGCAACTGGTCGTAATCCTGTCGCGATATGTAGTTCCGTTCGGCGAGGGGGGTGTTCCGCTCCAGGTTCAGATCGGCGATGGCCAGGTTCGCCCGAGCGGTTCCGAGCGAGGCACGCGACTCTGTCAACTGATCCGCAGCCTCCCGCACGCTGTCGCTTCCCTTGAGCACATTCAGCTGACTGTTCGCTACGCTGTCTTTGCTCGCAGCCACCTGGTCTCGGGATGCCCGAATCGATCTCTCTTCCTGGATGATGTCTTGTTCGAGCTTGGCCTGATTGGAGAGCGCGGACTGCAGTGAGTACTCATATTGCCTTGGATCTAGTGCGGCCAGCAGCGTTCCTGCGCGAACACAATCGTTATCGCGGACGTTCAGGTAGATGATGCGACCTTCAACCTCGGGTGCCATGCCGATGTAGTGCGCGCCGAGACTTCCGTCCTGGGTGCGAGGATTGTAGGTCATACGAATCCAGGTCAGGACAACGACCACGATGGTGAGGATCACGATGACCGCTCCAATGAGCCGACCGATCAGGCGGCGCTTCTTTACTGCCGGATCTTCGGGAGGATCTCCCGCCAGCTTGTTCACATACTTGTCTTCGTCCACAGTTTTTCTCCTTTCTAGGAAATGAGCAGCCACATCAGGCACGATACCGCGACCACAACACACAGATAGATCAGCGGCAGTGGGCCCACATAGGGCTCGATCTTGAAGCGCAGGAAGAGGGAGTGGACAACGAAACAAACCACTGACCCCACGATCATGCACAGCAGCCAGACCGGAAAGTACGAGCCGAGCACATTGACAACATGCGATCCACCACATCCGGTTAACGAGCTGCACGACGCCAATCCAAGCCATCCTGTAACCAATCGAAGCTTCACACCTTGGGGCAGATATTTCAAGGCTTCCCTCCTGCGGGACGTGGGATCATGGGCCCGAACGAGAGCAACTGTCCGGTACTGTAGGCAAGCTTTGCAGCAAGCTGCAAGGTATTTGTGCGCGCGCTGGTTAACGCGCTCTCGGCCTGTGCAAGCGAGGCCTGCGCCGAGGTAAGCGGCACCTCATTTCCCAAGCCGTTCGCGTTGGCGAGCTTGGCCGAGTTGAAGTATTCGCGCGCGGCTAGAAGCGAGGCCTCGGCTGCCTGCTGCTGGCTCAAAGCCGCCTCGACATTGGTGTAGCTTTGCCAGACCTGCTGCTGCACATCGAGCGTGAGCTGATCGAGATGGATCTGCGACTGACGAACCTGCGACGCCGCTTCGCGCACCCGGGCACGCTTGGCGCCGGCGGTAAATATGTCCCAATTGAGGTTGGCCGCGACAATATACGTGTTGCCGTTTGTGTCAGGAGTGCTGGCAGCCGTCAAGGCGTTACCCGAGGTGGGCGTCGAGCTCGTGCTATGCGTATATTGCTCCTGCGCAGTGATCGAGACGGTTGGAAACAAGCCCGCATGCGCGCTCTTTTCCTGCTGCTGCGCCGCCTTTATCTGATCAAATGCCTCGTGCAGCTCCGGGCGGCGCGCTGTCGCGGTCTTCACCAGCTCCTGCACCGAGGCGTTCACCCACCGTGTATCGATATCGTCTCCAAGCGGAGGAACGTCGAAGGCCTGCTCCGCCTTCAGGTTCACATCGGCAGCCAAAGTAACTTTCGCCTGCTGCAGCTTTGCCTTGGCGCTTACCAGGCTGGCGTAGGTTGAGAGAGTCTGCGCTTTCGTCTGGTCTCGCTTGATCACCGATATCAGGCCATGCACGTAGCTCAACTCGCTGGAGGCTTCCTCGATTTTGGCAGCGGCGTAGCTCGATTCTGCGGATTGCTGCGCTTGTTTGGCAGCGACAAGCGCGTAGAAATCCTGTGAAATTGTTAGTGCCACCTGCTGCTCCGTCGCAGTTGCCTCTTCGCCCGTTGCCGCCTGGGTTTCTTTAGCCGCCCGATAAGTTGCAAGATATCCTCCAAAATCGATCGGCGTCCAGGTAAGCTTCACGGCCGGCTCCACAGTGGTGCTGTTCAGCTTTACAACTCCTTCGGACGATATGTTGGGAGGCAGACCGAAGAGCAGATCGCCGCGCAAGGCCACGGTCGTGAGGGCGATGGTCGGAAACAAGGAACTGCGAGCAATAATCGTTTGATCCGCGGCCTGTTTGGTGCGCTCCCAGGCTGTGCGGGTCTGGGGATTGGCGCGCTCGCCCATATCGATCAACTGGGGCAGTGTGTACGTAGTGGTCGTACCCGCGTCTGGAATCTGTGGAACTGGCGTATGCGGTCCAACCATCTTCTCGGCGGGCGCGTGCTGCGCAGGTGTGACGGGGGCACCGGTCTGCGCCCCTGCGGACGACATAAAGACGTAGGAAAAGAGAACCACGCTTAGAGAGATCAGGTCACGGCTGCTTCCTTTGGAGCGCCATAACATCGCGCCTCCATGAGATCTCGTTGCTCTCTCACGGAGAGCACTTCTAATCAGAAACGCACCATACGAACTTGGCCGGTGTACTTGCTCCATGACCATCCATTGATCCCGTGATTGACAATTGCTGCCTAGGTAAACCGTCTGGGGAAAGCTGCAGGCGTGTAAACCTAAGCAATCAAGACCGGGCGTTGCTTCTGAGGAAGCTGTTAGACATCAAGGATGTTTACAGGCTTTTACGCGACTCATGTTTTTCAGGTTTTATACGGAATCGAAAGCTGGGTAGGTCCGTTCAGTGCGCCGCTCTGTTTGTCCCAGACGCTTGGGGTCGAATGACGAGAAGCCAGCTTACATCCGTTGCTACTTGCATCCGTTGCAAATGAAAATCGCTTTCAATGTAAGTCTGCCCATGTCACAGCAGATGAACATCTTCGGCCGTGGCACCCTGGACTCGAATTGTTCTTGCTGCCTGTAGCATCTCGGGCGGGCGTGCACGACTATACAGGCGAGAGGGTCCGGAGTTGCATTGTGGCGAATCGTGTGGGAAACTCTTACGCGTAGGTATTTTTGCGGCGCACGGTTGCGAGAACTCCGGTTGAGTTGTAGGGAGTTGCGATCGTCAACGATTCACGCCACAGCCATGAGAGTAAAATCTGTTCCGAGATTCAGGGACTAGATTACTCTGGTAAGCATTGATGAAAGGTTTCAGCCTGCCTGAACAGGCTCGGGATAAAACTTATTCTGAAACTTTACGGGGCGATGTTCAGCCTCGAGCAACAATTCGGGGCAGACGACCGAGGCGGTGAACGACAGGACCTCAATGAGCAAACACCTTTGGGCGTCGTTTTTTGTTCTTATTAGTTCTTCCCCGCCTGAATACGATCATTGTGCCATTTAGGCGCTTCGAGCGCGTACTTATTGAGCTGATGTTCATGTGCGATGGGGGACTCCTGTCTCCACATCTATGTATCTATGTATGGTTAACAATTGTAGGAAATGCGCCAGAAGGCTCATGGTTCGCCCACAATAGCGCTACTTCGAAGCTCGTCTGCGTGACGCGGTTCAGCACGATTTAGCACTTACCAAATTCCGTTTGCTCTCAGGGCAGAGCAGGTGCTACGTGGCGGTAAAAAGAACGCGAAAGATTGATTTAAGAATACGTCCCGAGGACATGCGCATCTTCGTCGCGATCGGGCGCGCGCGAACTCTGACGGAAGCCGCGGAAGTGCTCAAGGTGCCTCTCTTCACTGCCAGTCGTGCCCTCAAACGGATAGAACATACAGCGCAACTCGCGCTGATCCGGCGAGGTGAGTCGGGTCTGCATCTGACCGAGGTGGGTCAGGAGTACCTGAAAGCGTGCCAATCCGTTCTCTTGGCACATCAAGCCGCGATGGAGGTTCTCCTCGCTCGTCAGCTGGAGCCGGAGGGCGTGTTACATGTGGCAGCGCCTGTGACCTTTGTTCAAGACGTACTCTCGCACGTACTAAGTGACTTCTTGACCTTGTTCCCTAAGCTAAGGGTCGAACTTTCTCTCTACTGCTCTGATTGGAACCAGGAGCCCAAAGCGAGCCATGATGTGTTTTTCAAAGTGCGAGCACCCGAGGAATCCCGGTACCAGATGAAGCTGTTCCCGCCGATACGGCAGGGCTTATTCGCAAGTCCAGCCTACCTAGCCCGTCATCCTGAACTGAGGCATCCGGTCGATCTCGAAGGCCATGAGTGCCTTGCGCTTACCGAAGCCGGGCACCGCGCATATTGGAAGTTCTGGAAGGATGGCGAGCATCTTTCGGTAAATCCCGCCACGCGCATCATCGTTCCCGATCCCTACGTTCTGACCCGGCTCGCCGTCGACTCGGCTGGAATCAGCGTTTTACCGGTTTGGGTCGCACGGGAGCACGTCAACACAGGGGCGTTGGTGCAGATGCTTCCGGAGTGGACTGTGGAACCAATGTTCTTTTGTGCGTTATACAGTGGTCGTCCCCGTCCGGCCTCAAAAGAGGGTGCCTTCTTGAACTACATGGCTTCTATTCTGGGTGGACCGAAAGACCCGAGGTGCGCAGGCATGGACCACAACGAGTTCTTCGTGCACAGCAGCCTATAGATAATGTAAGTCTGTCCTGAAGTCCTGTTCAGGCGCAATTAAGATCAATTGCTAGGCGTAGGATCGGTTTGGGTGACCGATCCCAGTCGATTCTGCCCTCGAATTTTGTCTTTCGACGACGTGCAACAGGTTATCTATCGATGTCGCCTTTTCGTAGAAGGCGTCGGCGACGACACCTAAAGGGATTTCGGTGCCGGAGTACGCGCTGCTCATGGCGATCAAAGGAATATGCGGGAATCTCTCGCGAACTTCCGACAGGAAGTCGAAACCTGACATGCCGGGCATATGAAGGTCGGACAGGATTAAATCCGGCACCGCTTTTCGGATTTCTGCCAGTCCCGACCAGCCGTCGTGAGCAGACCGAATCGAATATCCAGACTCAGTGAGAATTGCGTCAATCAGAAAACGCAATTGCGGATCATCTTCTACCAAGAGGAGATCGACTGTGTAACTTGACATGAGTACCTCGAAGAGCAAGCTGTAGACAGAATCTATGGGGAGACTGGCTTGCAGGTAGCGTTCGGTTATCCAATCTTGCTTAGGATCCTACGGTTCTCTTTAGTTATCTGAAGTAAGCCCGGATGACGCTTTGCACGCCCTTTTGGGGCGGCTGCAAGTCTTCAATGATTCGAAGTCATATCAAACATGGATCATCCGCATTTGTCCTAAAACAAGAATGCACCTTAGTTCTGTAAATGTCCGCCCACTTGAAATGCAAGGCTAGTTTGCAAACGGAGCAAGCTCGACACAAACCGGGCTGGGCACGCGCGTTCAAGACGTTCTGAGGGAACGACAGTTAGCTAAGCCGACACTCTATATTTGGCGTTGCGGCATTTACGACAGGCCGTCTTCACTACATGGGAAGCGATTTTTGTTTGCAGCTTGTGCAACCGGTATCGGATGTACTCTGACCTCGTTGATTGCTTTTGGGTCGATGTGATGTGAAAAGGGCCGCGTATATATAGCTACACTGCGCTGCGCGACAACATTGTGCGGGAGCGAGAAGAAGGGACCTTTGATCTAAAGTTCGAGGGGTGGACAATGCCGGAGCAGATTCGAGCGGAGATACCAAACTTTGAGTCCAGGACAGAGCAGGTGAACGGCGTAAGCCTGCAGTATTGGATCGGGGGCAATCCGGAAGGTGTGCCCGTTCTTCTCTGGCATGGTTTTCTTGGCAGCAGTTATTCCTGGCATAAGGTCATGCCGCTGCTCGCCAAAGCCGGTTACTTTGTTTTGGCGCCCGACATGCGCGGGTATGGCGACTCCTCCAAACCGGCTGGCAACGCCGGATACGACGGAAAGACGTTAGCGGACGACTTCCGCCTGTTGACGCAGCAGATCGGCTTCGGCGCCGGAGACTCGCTTCTGGTCATCGCCCACGATATGGGTGCTCCACCGGCCCTGCTCTGGGCAGCGCACCACCCGGATGAGATTGCCGGCCTCATGTACCTCGAAGCTCCGGTCATGCTTTCCGACATACTTTCTACAATCATCTCGTATACGCCTGAAGCCATGAAGAACGGATCGATGTGGTGGTGGATTCTGCCATTGGCCAACGATGTGCCGCAGCGTCTTATCGTTGGCAACGAGCGAGCTTTTCTGACGTGGTTTTATGAGTTCGCGACGGCCGATCCGAGTGCCTTCACACTGGAAGCAGTCAACGAGTATCTGCGTACCTTTTCAGGGACGGCCGGCGTGCTCGGCGCCCTGGGTCTCTACCGAACTGCCTTCGAGACGATTGCTCTGACTGAGCCGCTGACGAAGGACAAGGTGAAGGTGCCGATCGCTGCGTTTGGCGGAGACAAGTCGCTGGGCGGCAAGGTGAAGCAGATGATGGAAATGGTGGCGGACGATGTGACTGGTGGAGAGATCTCGAACTGCGGCCACTTCATTCCTGAAGAAGCACCGGATCAACTCATGAAGCACTTCGAGGACTTCGCATTGAAGAGAGCGGCGGTAGATCGGGATGCCCGCCGTAGCCTCGTCGGATAGCGGCAACCTAAACTCGAACGGCAACAAAAACCTCGCTGAAAAGCAGACGGAGAAAAACATATGGCCGAGCGAACTGGCATCTCTTCCAGACCCGACACCGGTCTGCCCCCCGACGATCTGCAGCGCATGATGGTTGTGGCGCGACCTGATACTGACCAAAGCCTGCAACACCTGGGAATTGCCGGCGACACCTACACGACCCTGATCACAGGCGACGACACGAACGGCCGCTTCTGTCTGCTCGACATGCTGCTCCTTCCCGGGGGTGGACCTCCGCCCCACCGGCACGACTTTGAGGAAAGCTTTATTGTTCTGGATGGCGAGATTGAAGTGACCTTTCGTGGGAACAAGATAACCGCGGGCGCGGGGACCACGGTCAATATCCCCTCCAATGCACCGCACCAGTTCCACAACAGTTCCAGCAAGAATGCCCGTGCGCTGCTGTTATGCTCTCCGGCCGGGCAAGAAAACTATTTCGGGCGCGTGGGTATTCCCTTGCCGACACGAACGTCGACGCCACCGGCCGACCAGAAAGAGGCGCAGATCGAGAAGATGAACAAGCTAGCGCCCCTGTACCGGAACCAAATGCTCGACCATGCCTGAGCAGGTGCGAAGCAGCCACATTTAGATGTTCTACTGGCAATGTTAGTGGAGATTGTCCATAGGAGGTATTTGTTGCAGCTTCCAATTTTGCACGATATCAGCCGCCATCCTAGGGTTACGGTTCCTGCCGCGAACGCATCACAAGTTTTCGATCGGGTTGACGAATCCCCAACTGGGGGCCACCCTAGAAAAGAAAGTAGAGGTCTCACAGTGATTCCCGATGAGTACATTGAATGTCCAGAACTTAGCGGCAAGACGATCCAAATGCTTCGGATCTACAAGGACGAGGGCGATGGGGCCGAGTTGCAGATCGACTTCACGGATGGGACCAGCTTCTCGGGCTCCTTCTGTGTGAATGCCGTGCTGGAAGCGAGACTGATGCGCGGGGGTGCCCATGTTCCTGAGGTCCTGCGAAAATACGAGCTCACCTAAGCAGGCATAATCTATGTCGTTTTTCGCTGTGTAAAAGGGGATTGAGCGAATTGGTAGTCGGACCTGTACGTGTAGAAGATGTGCGCAGTGGGTCGTGATGAAGATCTGATTTAGCAGATTCCCACGGTTTGCTGCTCGAGCGAGGCTTTTGAGGTGGGGTTGATTCTGAACTGCGGCCGTGGGCCTGTGCCGATATAGCATTCATCATGGTTGAAGAGCACGGGTCGACTAGCAGTGGTTCTCCTGTCGCTGTGAGTCGGATACAGTGTGGGAGTGCCGTTCCATTGAGGAAGAAGCGGCCATGAGCGGTGTTTTCGCTATACACCTACGGGAGAACCGCTGTAACGGTGTGGGCGGAGCTGCGGTCGTCTTATAGACCGATCTCGGCCTTGATTGCGTTGGCGATCAGGTCTGCGTGCGTGCGCATCTCCAACTCGGTTTCGGCTTCGACCATGACACGGGCCAGGGGTTCTGTTCCGGAGTAGCGGAGAACGATGCGTCCTCGATCGCTGAGTTCTTTTTCAGCGGTTTGGAGGGCTTGAGCGACGGCAGGGATAGCGTCGAGCGGACGGCGATCGCGGACCTTGACGTTGACGATGATCTGCGGGAAGACCTTAAGGTCTGCGGTTAGCTCGGCGAGGGATTTGCCGGAACGGTGCATCACATCGAGGACGAGCAAAGCCGTGAGCAGGCCGTCGCCGGTGGTGGACCGTCCGGTAAAGAGGATGTGGCCCGACTGTTCGCCGCCAAGCGCTGCTCCGGTCGCGAGCATCTGTTCGAGGACGTATTTATCCCCGACCGGGGCACGGAGCATTCGGATGCCGGAGCGGCGGAGAGCGGCCTCGAGGCCCATGTTGGACATGGTGGTGGCGACGACGACGTTGTTGGTGAGCAAGCCGCGGGCCTGAAGGTCGCGAGCGGCGAGCAGGAGAACGGCGTCGCCATTGACGACATGGCCGTTCTGGTCGGCGAAGAGGCAGCGGTCGGCGTCGCCGTCGAGAGTAATGCCGACGGAGGCTTGGTGGAGCGTGACCTCAGCGGCGACGACGGCCGGGTGAAGGGCGCCGCAATACTCGTTGATATTGCGCCCGTTCGGGGAGGCGTGGGTGACGATCACATCGCCCCCGAGATCGGAAAAGAGCTGGGGTGCGACGGCGGAGGCCGCACCATTGGCGCAGTCGATCACAACCGTGCGGTTGTCGAGCGAGAGGCCGGGCACGCTGGCGAGTAAAGCGCGAACGTAGTCGGCGCGGTCGGCTTCGTTGACGGGCGGCTGGAGCGGCTGGGTGGGGGTTTCGGTGGGCTGATCGAGCTGCCGGAAGATCTCGGCTTCGATCGCCAGTTCGAGAGCGTCGGGAAGTTTGTAGCCGTCCGGTCCGAAGAGCTTGATGCCGTTGTCTTCCCAAGGATTGTGGGAGGCGGAGATGACGATGCCGGCAGCGAAGCCGTGGGAGCGCGTGAGAAAGGCGATGGCAGGCGTGGTGATGACGCCGGCGGATTCGACCAAGGCGCCCCCGGCGAGGAGGCCGGCGGTGAGCGTCGCGGCGATGGGTTCACTCGACTCGCGCGTATCCATCCCGAGCAGAATTCTGGGATGGTGCGTGGTCTGACGGAGCGTAGCGGCCAATGCGAGGCCGATGGCGTGAACCGTGGGTGGATCGAGGGGCGGGGTGCCGGCGACGCCACGAATGCCGTCGGTGCCAAAGAGTTTCTTCATGAGGGATCAAGCTCCAGGACTTCAGCTTTGAGGGTGCCTTGGGCGAGGTGGGCGCGGATCGTCTGTCCGGGTTTGGCGTCGCTGGCGGATTGGAGGAGGGTCGGTTCTGCGCCGGTTTCGAGATAAACAAGCGCATATCCGCGCGAAAGGACGGCGAGGGGAGAGAGTGCCTGGAGCCGAATGTGGGTATGCTTCAGATGCGTCCGGCGCTGAGCCAAAAGGTATCGACGGGCGCGTTCAAGGCCCTCTCCAGTGATTTCGAGGCGATGCCGGCTGTTGGAGAGGCGAAGTGCGGGGTCCTGCTCGCGAAGTCGTATGGTGAGGACCTGAAGGCGACTGGCGGAGGTGCGCGTACGCCGGCTGACAGCGCGGTCGAGGCGCTGGCGGAGGTCGTCGAGGCGTTGCTGGCGAAGGGCGACCTGGTCCTGCAGGCGGCGGAGGACCTGATCGGCGGAGATGCGGCCGTAGCTCTGACGAGCCTGCAAAAGGCAGAGGTGAATGGAGCGGAACGCGGACCGGCGCAGCCGATCGACGCGGGCGCCCACCTGGTAGGCCTCTGCGGTGATGAGCTCTGCTGCGGCGGACGGCGTGGGCGCGCGAAGATCCGCCACGAAATCGGCGATGGTGAAGTCGGTCTCGTGGCCAATGGCCGAGACGAGGGGGAGGGAGCAGGATGCGATCAGGCGGGCCAGGGCCTCGTCGTTGAAGCCGGCGAGGTCTTCCGGGGAGCCGCCCCCGCGCGCGAGGAGAATGAGATCAACCCGGGCGGGATTGCGGGCGAACCAACGCAGCGCCCGGCCGATGGTGCCGGCAGAGGTCGGCCCCTGCATCAGGGCGGGGTAGACCAGCAGGTTCAGGCCGGCGTGCCGTCGGCGGACAATGGTAACGATGTCCTGAAGGACGGCTCCCTGCGGTGAGGTGATGATGCCGATGCACTTTGGGAACGCGGGGAGTGGGCGCTTCCGGCTTGCGTCGAAGAGGCCTTCGGCAGTGAGGCGCGCCTTCAGCTGTTCGAAGGCGATCTGGAGGGCACCCGCACCGCGAGGCTCGACCGTGTCAGCGATGAGTTGGAGCTGGCCGCGCGTGTCGTAGACCGAGAGTCGTCCGCGAACGAGCACATGGAGGCCGTCGGCTGGGCGGAAGCGGAGCAGCTGGGCTTCGCGACGAAACAGCACAACTGGCAACTGAGCTTCGCCGTCCTTGAGCGTGAAGTAGATGTGGCCCGAGGTTGCGGGGCGGCAGGCGGAGATCTCACCTTCAACCCACAGGTCCGTGTAGCCGACCTCAACGCGTTGGCGGATGTCGGCCACGAGGGAGCGGACGTTCCAGACGCGGCGCTCCGCGTGGAGTACGGCAGGCATGGGCCGGGGGATGTGGGCGACCGCTCCGCTCGGCGGAGCATCTGGAGCTCCTGCAGCGTCGAGTTTGCCTGAAGACTTGGGAGCGAAGAGCAGACCCATCTGGGTTTCGCCAGAAGGATGTTTCCTGCCTAGCTCAGTGCCGCTAGGGTCAGGTACGCGGAACGGTGCGGTGGACGGCCAGGCTGGTGAGTTGCGTTGAGCTCTGCCAGAGCGCAGGGCGGCAAGCGTAAACGGTTTATCCTCGTGCTCCGGCATCTTCAGCCTGAGTCTAGCATCGGTGCGCGTCGAGTTTGACACCTTGTTTTGCCGCCGATAGGCGTCTGGCGCAAGAGGGCCGGATGTAGTCTTGCTTAAGGTCGAGCTTGTACAAGTCGCTGCTCCGGAACTGGCGAGCGGTCCCGCTTTTCCCACCTAGTCTGACGAACGCCACACTTTCACCAGGTGCAAACAACCCATGAACCGACGAAGCTTTGTGGCTGGGCTAACGATTGGAGGAGCAAGAGAGATGTTCGGCATCAGCAGAGCTCCCGAACGTCTGGATCTGGGCCCGAATGGCTGGGTTCCCAACAACTCGCGGCTTCCTGTTCTACTTTACCGGCAGGCGTTTGGCGGAGATGGGGCCAAGCTCGGCGACCTCGCCGGTCAGATGGAGACGGCCTTTACCCGGAATGGGTGGCCGCCACAGTGGCGCAACGGTGTGTACAGCTTTCATCACTACCACTCAACCGCTCATGAGGTGCTCGGCTTTGCGCGCGGTGGGGGCCGCCTGGTGCTGGGCGGAGAGGGCGGTCGAGAGATCGTGGTGAACGCCGGCGACGTCGCCGTTCTGCCCGCCGGAACGGGGCACTGCCGGTTAGCGGCGAGCGATGATTTCCTTGTGATCGGCGCCTACCCACCGGGAGAGACTTGGGACATCTGCCGCGACGCGCCCGACAAAGCTCGTGCTCAGCGGATGCGCGACGTCGCCTTTCCTGCCTCCGATCCGGTCGTCGGAGCCGACGGTCCTCTGGTGAAGGCGTGGCTCTGAACTGCCACAAACGCTAGCCCCCGGCAGAATCTTCCGACAGAACCCGCCACCATCCACCCCGGGTGACGGATTCCTGCCTCGTTTGCTATCGGCCTACCCAAGGCCTGCAGCTGTGATGGCTTCGACTCTCAGACGTCGGAACTCCGTCTTTTCGCCTCCACCGCCGCCGTCGTCTCTATGCGTCGTCCTCGTCCTCGTCATCATCGTCATCATCGTCTAGATCGTCGTCGTCATCCTCCAGGTCGTCCTCGTCGTCGTCTTCATCGTCCTCGTCGTCCTCATCTTCGTCCTCGTCGTCGAGGTCTTCGTCTTCGTCTTCATCTTCGTCGTCCAGATCGTCGTCATCCAGATCGTCATCTTCATCCTCATCTTCGTCCAGGTCATCGTCCGTGCTTCGGGCGGCGTTGCTTTTACCCGCGGCATAGAGGTTCTCACTGCTCCCTGTTCTTGTTGGATCGCTCGCGGCAAAGCTGCCGCCCGTCTCCAGGGTGGCGGTGGAATCCGGACCTACGATCTCGTGAAGATCTCCATTGAGCGCGTTATCTACGGTTGCCATGTCTAACTGTCCTCCAAGGTTTTGCTTGTCGTCTGTCTTGCCACGATTGGATGCACGGCTCACCGGCGGGATGGACTCAACTCCGTGGAAAAGTGATCTGTGGAAGAGTTTCGCTTAGATCTGTTTTGACTCTGTACTGCTCTCCGGGACCATATTCATGTGAGCCGCGTCGGACTTCCTTGTGAGGAGGCTGACGACGAGCAGACACAGGACACTGGCAAAGAGAGCCGGAAAGATGGCATCGCGGTTGCCTACAGCAGGTGGAAGATGCACGCGGACCGCATCCCAAGCTACGGTGACGACGGTGCCGGCGGCGACCGATGCGACGGCTCCGCTGGCCGTGGCTCGTCTCCAGAAAAAGGCCGCAAGGATGACGGGTGTAAGGCCGGCGGCGTAGATCGTGTAGGCATAAAGGGCTTTGCGCAGAACGGACTCGGTATGAAGACCCTGGTAGAGCGCCCAGAGCCCCAGAAAGACGACTGTCAGGCGAGAGACGATGAGGATGCGTTTGTTCGATGCGTCTGGCTGAATGTAGCGGACAAAGATGTCGTTGACCAGATTGGTTGCAGGCGAAAACAGCCAGTTATTCGCGGTCGAGATGACTTTCGCGAAGATGGCGCCCATCAAGAGCGCGCCGAGGAGATGCAGAAAGAATACTGCCTGAACGGACATCGCCGCGACCTGTCCGGCGTGCGTGACGCTCAAAACTTTTCCGCTATCGCCGACGATGACCGTGGCGGCGGGGAGCGGGTCAAAGCCATGCAGACCGCAGTAGGCGAGGATCTCGCGGGGTGCGCGGCTCACCTCTCCCGTGGGGAAGAGCACTGACCCGGTCACCGCGATCGCGACGATCACGCTTTCGAGCACGACGGTGCCGATGATCCAGCCGACGACCGCTCGCGAGGCGTCCTTCTCTGAGCGCGCCGAGAAGAACTTCTGGTACATGGACTGGTTGCCGAGCAAGAGCAGGCACGTAGGCAGAAAGAGCTCGGCAGCCTCAACCGGAGTGAAGTCTCCCAGCACCTGGAAGTGCGTCGGTGGGAGCGCCGCACGCAGCGTTGCCCAACCGGTCGCAAGTCCGGACCAGTGACCCGCCTGCTCCAGAAGAACGGGAAGCGCCAGGCATAGTGTCACCGTTGCAAAAATGCCGATAAACAGGTCCATGTAGGCGACCGAACTCATACCTGCAATCGCCGTAAAGAGGATCACGAACGCCGCGATAACGTAACGGCCAGTGATGGGCCCGATCTCCTCCGGAAAGATGAGGTGGAGGATGTCGCCACCACCGATGAACTGGTACGAGGTGATGGCGGTGTACGTAAGCAGAATGGCGATGACGCCGAGAATCCGTGCGGTCTGGTTGTAGCGCGCTTCAAGGAGGTCGGGAATGGTGTAGCGGGCGAACTTCCGTGCGCGCGGAGCGATGAAGTAGATCAGAAAGAGGCCAAGCCACCCACCGGCTGCCTGCCAGAGCGCCGCAAATCCGTGCCTGTACGCGTTCTCCGCGCCGGCCAAGAGAGATCCTGAGCCGATCCAGGAACTGAGGAGGGTGAAGACCAGCACAAACGCGGGAAGCGAACGCCCGGCGACGAGGTAGTCGGCCTTTGTCTTGGTCTTGCCCAGGCGAGCGACCGACACCAAAAGAAGACTCAGGACGATAACCGAGAGGACGACGACGTAGAGATTCATGAAGGGGTGCCGGAATTGTAGCTGAGCGATGGGTTGGCGCGGAGAGTTTCCGGATGGAAGGGGCGAGACGGCGCAGACCGATCGGCCCCGGCTCCCACGTTACGGAAGTGCAGTTATGGGTGGCTCGACCTCCGCAGGGACGGAATCCGGACCGGGACGCTGCACGTACCCTCGGTGCCGTAAAGCGTCTGCCGTACACGAAAAGGTCGCTCCATGTCCTGGGTTCGAGCCATTCCCGCCGCTCTCTTTCTCCTCACACTCCCTCAGCAGATCCACGCTCAATGTGCTCTTCCGGCAGCCGAGCGCGTGACGCAAAGAGAAGGCGTGCCGTTTCAGGCGACCGAGGTAATTGAACGCACATTGCCCTCGGGCGTATGGTCGACGCGCGGCCGCATGGCGCGCAACTCTGCCGGATCCACCTTTGTCGAAGTAGTCGACCCACGCTCAGGAACCCAGGCCGAAATCGTGATCCTGGACGTCCCCCATCGGCGGCGTGTCAATCTCGATCCCGATCGCAAGGAGTACAGCATCGTCGCGCTTCCGGAGCTGCAGGCGCGCCCCCTGCCGCTCGACTGGGAGCTGACGGAGCTGCGCCGGGCCGACCAGGAGCGCGATCGATCCTGGCATGAGTCTGTTGTCGGCAAAGACGTGGTCTTTCGGCGGCTCGGAAAGGATCGCGTGAGCGGTCTCGAGGCTGTGGGCTGGATCGAGGAGGAACGGCCACCGAGCAGCGTAGCGACCGGGAGCGCGCCTGCACAGGAGGTCTGCGAGATCTGGCTTTCAGTCGATCTGGGCATTCCGATACGGGTGATGGCTCGTCATCCCGCGGCCGGAGAGGAGACCGAGGTTCATCTGACGGAGATCCTCCGGGTTGAGCCGGACCCCATGCTCTTCACGATCCCGGAGGGCTACCATCCCGCAAACGGCAAACATCGGAGGCGCGCTCGATTGCTCCCCGCTGACAATGGGATGTAGCTTCTCCCCCTCCCCGCCCAGGTCAGGCGAGGGGAGCTGCCGGGATGGGGTGTTCGGGATCGGCGGTCGCATGGGGTGGGAGCTGGCCGGACTCCTTCAGCTTTTGCTCGATGACCGATGCGGCGATCTCGCTGTTGATCTCCGCGCCCGTCAGAAGCATCAACCCCGTGATGTAGAACCAGGTAAGAAGGATGATAACGGCGCCGAGTGAGCCGTAGGTAACGGAGTAGTTGTCGAAGTAATGCAGGTACACCCGTAGGGCGACTGACGCAAGAATCCAGAAGGCGATGCCGATCGCACTTCCCGGGGTCAGCCAATGCCAGCGCTTGTTCTTGACATCTGGGGCGAAGTAGTAGATCACCGCAAAAAGCAGCATCAGGAGCAAGGCTGCGATGACCCAAGAGGCTCCCCGAGTAAGGCCGACAGCCACCATGCGAAGTGGGTGGTAGGCGAGGCGGGACCCACAGTAGCGCGCCAAAAAGTCGCCGCCGAGCAGACATCCCAGCGTGAGTGTAACGATGATCGCCAAGAGCACAGTGACGAGAATGGCCGAGCCGCGAACCTTCCAGTAGGGACGGGTCTCCTTCACTTTGTAAACTATGTTCAGCGTGTCCTGGATGGCCACAAAGCCGACCGAAGCCGCCCAGAGCGCGGCCGCCAGACCAAAGGTGATCTTGCCTCCGCTCGACGCGGCGGTCGTCTGGTTGAAGGTCTCCATTACGATTCCCATGGCGGAGGGTGGGACCACCAGGGCGAGGTAGTTCAACAGCTGGACATAGATCTGGGATGCAGACTTGGCCGCAAGTCCAAGAATGCTCGAGGCGCATACCAGAGTCGGAAACAGTGCAAAAAGGAAGTAGTAGCCGAGCTCGGCCGCGCGCGACAAGAGATTGTCCTCCATAAACGCATTGAAGGTGCGTTTCGCGATCGTCCATGGCGGAACGTCTTCCAGGTTCCAAAGGGAGTGCAGCGGAGATCGGGAGACGTGCTCCCAGATGCGCTTCCGGAGCGGGTCGATGTGCCCGATCGCATGGCCCATCTCGCCTTTGTCTCCTTTGGCCGATACATCGGACGATACGTTTGAGGAGCGGAGATGTGCGGTCTGATTGTCGGCCATACGGCAGAACTCCAAAGTGGCGCTGAGGAGATCGAGGCGGTTGCGGGCAGCTCCGCGCGGATCAGCCTTGAAGCCACGTAAAATCCGCGAAGCCACCCGTAATTATAGATGCGGAAGGACGCCCGACGTCTGGCCTCCGAAGAAGCAACGGTTGCTTGTGACAAAGCCGCTCCTCGCGTCCTGACGCGCTCCTCACTCATCTATAGAAGGGAGGGTGACGATGGCACGAAGTACGAGATCGCGATCAGGAATGGGAACACGTTGGGGACGAGGAACGCCGTTTGTGGCCACCAAGCTGCGGCAGCTGTTGCGGCTAGTGCGCGAGAGCCATGCGCAACCGATCCAGGGACGGTCACGCGCCTTTGAGGCAGTCGGTGATACAGAGCTTGGCGTTACCTTTATCGGCCACTCGTCGTTTTTGCTGCAGATCGCCGGTAAGAAGATTCTGGTCGATCCCGTGTTCGCGAAGCGCCTGGTGCTCTTGCGGCGGCAAAGGAGGCCAGGTCTGGCCTGGCGCCAACTTCCGGCGGTGGATGTCGTGCTTCTCACCCACGCCCACATGGACCATCTGAACCTGCCATCGCTGCGTTGGGTGATTCGGCGAACCCGACAGGTGACAGGGCGTACCCCCGAAGTAGTCGTTCCAAAAGGTGTGGAGGATCTGGTGGGCCGTCTCGGATTTGCCCGCATCCATCGACTCTCGTGGTGGGAGGAGGCGCCGGTCGCGGGTGTCCATGTGACCATGACACCCGCGAAGCATTGGGGCGCACGCATGTTCAAGGACGCATTTCGGCAGTTTGGAGGCTACGTCGTTGCGGGCGGCGGTCACAGCGTCTACCACTCGGGTGATACCGCGTACTTCGAGGGTTTTCGCGAGATCGGTCGCAAACTCTCGCCGGAGGTCGCCCTTTTGCCCATCGGGGCATACTTCCCGGACAGTTATCGCGCGGTCCACACCAGTCCGGAGGAGGCGCTGCAGGCGTTCCAGGAAACCGGGGCCGCCGTGATGGTGCCGATGCACTTCGGCACGTTTCGCCTGGGCTGCGAACCGATGTCTGAGCCTCCGGTGCGCTTGGTCGCCGAGGCAGAGCGGCTCGGCATTCGGGATCGCGTAAAGGTCCTTCAGGAAGGCGAGATGCTGCGGCTCGGATCGTCGGCGGCTGCAGACCAATTGCTCGGGTCTATCTCTCGAGAGGTTCTCGGCTGAGCGCAGGCGGTTGCGTGATGCGACCTCAGTCTACGACAAACATCCTATTGCTTATGGCTAACCAAGCGACAGCAACAGCAGTGCAGGCGGGGGCAAGCGGGACGTTTGCGATCGGCGGGGACCTTGTGGTGAACCGTCTTGGATTTGGAGCGATGCGCCTCACAGGTGAGGGCATCTGGGGCGAGCCACGCGACCCGGAAGAGGCGAAGCGGGTTCTGCGGCGAGCAGTGGAACTCGGCGTCAACTTCATCGATACGGCCGACAGCTATGGACCGGACGTGAGCGAGCGCCTGATCGGCGAGACGCTGGCGCCGTACAGCGGTGGTGTGGTGGTCGCAACCAAGGGCGGCCTGACCCGACAGGGACCGAACCAGTGGCTGCCCGTGGGCAGGCCAGAGTACCTCCAGCAGCAGGTGGAGATGAGCCTGCGGCGGCTCCGGACCGAACGGATCGATCTTTGGCAGTTGCATCGGATCGATCCTTTGGTACCGGTCGAAGAGTCGCTGGTAAACATCGCCGATCTGCAAGAGGCGGGGAAGATCCGGCATGTCGGCCTGAGCGAGGTGAAACCGGCAGAAATCGAACGGGCGCGCAAGGTGATCGACATCGTCAGCGTGCAGAACCAGTACAACCTCGGCGATCGCCGGCACGAGGACGTGGTCGACTACTGCGAGCGGAACAACATCGCGTTTATCCCATGGTTTCCCGTCGCTGCAGGCAAACTGGCGCAGCCCGGAGGCAAGCTGGACGATGCTGCAAAGCGTCATGGCGCGACCGTGAGCCAGCTTTCGTTGGCTTGGCTGCTTCACCGGAGCAAAGTAATTCTGCCGATCCCGGGCACATCCAGCGTCGAGCATCTCGAGCAAAACGTCGGTGCGGCAGGGGTCGAACTCAGCGACGCGGAGTGGAAACAGATCGAAGACGCAGCGCGGTAACGAGCCAACTTCCCCTCAAGCGTCGGGGTTTGTACTCCGATTGCGTTCCATCAACTTGCGCTCTTCCCTGCTGCCAAGCAACCTTGCCCCTCCAACTCGGAGGGGCAAGGTTTTTCTCCTGTGCGCAATCCTGTTCTCTCGGATGGGGCTCGCCTGTCGCGAAAAAGGACGTTCTTCGCAAAGAGTTGCGCCAAATAAGGGAACTTCTTTGGTCTCTAACCTGCTTTAGACGATGTGCAGGAACGAGATCTCTACAGTGGCCCGGCTCTAACCAGCGTGCCACAGAGATCTCCCAAACAACGATCGCACCCGCAAAGATCGGGGCGAAGGAGAAAACAATGAACGTCCTTGTAAAACTGTCTGCACTCTCGGTTCTGGTTGCTGCTGCGACCTTCGCATCAGCAAAAACCATTCAACTTGCCAGCTATGGAACCACGGCGGTAGCTCCGGCCGGCGTTGGCAACACCGCGACGACCTATGGCGCCACAGGCGCGACCTATGACATCGGCTCGGGTGCCGGCGTCTGGGCGAATCCGGTTGCCAACTCAAGCTGGGTTTCTTTCAACCCGAATACTGCTCCAGGTGGGAGCTACGTCGCTCCGAACAGCACCTACACGTTTTTCACTACATTCGTCGACACCGACCCCATTGACTCTTCCGGTTTCCTGACGGTTATGGCGGACGACACAACGGATATCCTGCTCAACGGCCATCAGGTTATTGGGGAAGGAATGGCGGGCGGATACCCACATTGCGCGACCGCAACGCCGAACTGCCTCACACCCCTGACGATCGCGTTGCCTGGTTCGTACTTTGTCGCGGGCGTGAACACCTTGCAATTCGATGTCGTGCAGGGCGGCGGCGCATCGTTTGGTCTGGACTACGCCGGGACAGTAACGACGCCCGAGCCGAACAGCCTGATGTTACTCGGAACGGGTCTGCTGGGCGCTGCTGGAACGCTCTCTCGCAGGCTGCGGTCGCGCGCATAAACCTGTCCACTCGGGTCCCAGGCAGATCTCTTTGCCCGGAACCCGAGACCCTCAAAACAGGCACTCACGGGGTGCTACGCGTAGAGCGCACTGCTTTTACCCTATTCCTTAGGAAAAGTGACAATCAGAGCCTTCGCAACGGACCCGGCAGACGAACTGTACTCGCGCTTTGTACGAGCATCGATCCAGACGACATCGCCCGTATGTAGGGGCTCGCGCTCAGTTGGCGTCACCAGGCAAAGCTCGCCCTGCAGAACGTAGAGGAACTCTAGACCTGAGAAGATCTTGGGGGAAAAGGTGGACTGCTCGCGTCCCGGCAGAAACTCTGCCAGGCAAGGGACCATCCGGTGGTCTGGTATGAGAGAACTCAGACTTTCGGAGACAAAGCGCGCACCGCCTTTGACCTCGCGATTCAAACGGACGCGATCGGTTTGGCGGAGGTGACGAAAGGTTATGTTCTTCTCTTGACGGAAGAAATAGGAGAGATCCTTTTCAAAGACGAGCGCAAGCTTTGCGAGATTGCGTATTGTCGGAACGACACGCCCTGTTTCGAGCTGTGAGAGAAAGCTGGCAGATAGGCCAGTGCGCGTGCCGAGCTCGACCAGACCCATCGAGCGTTTCAGACGAAGGCGGCGGATCCGATCGCCAATCATCTTCTCTTCGAGGTACTGCTCGACTTTATCCGCATCCACGATGTCGAGTTCTGTACGGGAAGCACTTTCCTGCGGGAGAGGAGAGATCTGCTGCTGTTCCAGGATGTCCATAATAGTTGTCGATTCTTTGTTATTTGATGCCGGACGATGCCAACAAGGGCTCTGGATATTTCTATTTGTCTTTCCAGTATGCAGAACCCGTTCGGGGTTACCGGGATGCCTGCTCTTCGTCCGTCATCAAGGCTTGAGTAGAGGGCGGGGGACGCCGGCCGAAGATCGCAGTGCCGAGCCGCACGGTAGTAGATCCTTCTTCGATAGCAACCTGGAAGTCGTTGGACATGCCGATCGACAGTTCAGTGAGGCTGGGGTAAAGCGGCTGCAAGCCGTCCCGGAGCTGGCGAAGCCGCCGGAAATAGGGACGTGCGGCTTCCGGCTCCTCCGACCAGGGTGGAACCGTCATGAGCCCCCGCACTTCGAGGTGAGACAGAGGCTCGATCGCTCGGAGCAGGCCGGAAAGGTGCTCCGGCGCGATCCCATGTTTGGCCTCCTCGGGCGAGAGCTTAACTTCAATCAGGATAGGCAAGGTCTTACCCAGGCTCGTCGCCGCAGCCTCGAGGCGCTGTGCGATCTTCGGGCTGTCGACGGTGTCGATGGAAGTAAAAAGTTCAGCAGCGCGTGCGGTCTTGTTGCTTTGGAGAGGACCGATCAGATGAAAGTGGGCATCCTCCAACTCGCTAATCGTAAGTTGCTTCGCCGCGAACTCCTGCACGCGGTTCTCGCCAAAGAGCCGGTGGCCCGCCGCGTAAGCTTCCAGAATGGCTTCAGCCGGATGCACCTTGCTGACAGCCATCAGCGCGACATCCCCGCGGGCTCGCCCCGCCCGACGGCAGCTAAGGTCGATCTGTTCTGCTACGCGCGAGAGGTTTTCGCCAATTAACATGGCGTAAGTCTACCGGGCTCACAGAGGCTGCAGGTTGAAAAGAGGATGGCCGATGTTCTCGTACCCAAGAAAGTTCATTTAGATCTGGGCCTCACTTGCCACAGAAAACCCATGTCGGCGGGGCGTCTCTTCCGACAGTGACTCGCGCGCTGTTCTCGAAGCGAAGATGGAGATGTGGATCGCCAACGGTGCGCAGCTGGCTTGGCTCATCGACCCGTATGCAGCTACGATTCGCGTCTACCGCGCGGACGGCTCCATCGATCTGCTCCATCATCCAGATTCGGTTCAGGCAGACGAAGTAGTTGTTGGCTTTCGTCTGACCACACACAAGCTCTGGAACGAATAGCACCGCCTGCCTGGTATACGGATCCCCTGTCCGTACTTTGGATCCCCTGTCCGTACTTTTCGGAAACGCCGATTTAAGCGATAATTAGCTAGGATCAGCGTGGCCTGACCGCTCTCTCCTCGGACACAACTCAGGATCCGGCAGCAGGCCTCAAGCCCTGCGGCGTGGTCGCCACATTGGAACCACGCTGCTTGCCAGCCGAGGTGGCTGGCCAAACCCGAAAGGAAACCAAATTGCGCGAAATCATCACACTCCAGTGCCCGACCTGCAAGAACCGGAACTACTCGACCACCAAAAACAAGAAAACCACCACTGGCCGGCTCGAGTTCTCAAAGTTCTGCAACACCTGCCGCAAGCACACAGATCACAAAGAAACCAAGTAACCCCGGTCAAAACACCAGACCGGCTTGGTCGCTTAGAGGTTGGGCCAGAAAGCCCGCCTCCCATCACAGGGGCGTAAGCTCAACGGTTAAACTGTCGGTCTCCAAAACCGAACTTCTCGGTTCGAATCCGAGCGCCCCTGCCAAACAGCCCGTGCCCTCACCCGGACAACGTGCGAAAATACCGTAGTACCAGCTTCCCGAGAGAGCACCATGGCTAAAACCATCGTCGTCGCCGATCAGCCCACCACCGGCATCCAGCAGATCAAATCGCAGCCGGAACGCTTCGTCGCCTACCTCAAAGACGTCCGCAGCGAAATGCGCAAGGTCATCACGCCGTCGCGCACCGAGGTCCAGGCAACCACAACCGTCGTCATCATCACGGTCTTCATCTTTGCCGCGTACTTCTGGCTCATCGATACCGCCATCGGCAACCTGATCGAGCGTCTGCTCCACAGCCTGATCCAGCACTAAACGCGCCGATCCTCTCCGGCCAGCTTCAGAGCCACTTCTTACTAAGAGAAAGAGCGCAACAATGCAAGAAAAAGGCACCCTCATGGCGGCAGACGAGCACATATCAGGCGACCTCAATCCAGACGGCACACCCGCCGGCGACGGTGGCCCGAAACTTCCCGGCGAACAACTCGCTCCGCCCGTCAATCAAAACTTCAAGTGGTACATCATTCACGCGTACTCCGGCTTCGAGCGCAAAGTCCGCGAATCGCTCGAAAGCCGCATCCGTGCCTTTGGCCTCGAAAACCGCATCGGCCGCATCATGATCCCGACCGAGCCCGTCACCGAACTCCGCAACGGCAAGAAATACACCACCGATCGCGTCTTCCTCCCCGGCTATGTGCTGGTCGAAATGGAGCTCGATAACGATCTCTGGCACGTCATCAAAAACACTCCCCGCGTCACCGGCTTCCTCGGCACCGGCGACAACCCCGTCGCGCTCTCCGAACAAGAGGTCAGCTCGATCCTCTTCCGCACCGACGCCTCCAAGGACAAGCCTAGCCTCACCATCAAGTTCGGCAAAGGCGAACAGGTCCGCATCAACGAGGGCCCCTTCGCCAACTTCACTGGTACCGTCGACGACGTCAACGAAGATCGCCAGACCCTCAAAGTCATGGTCTCCATCTTCGGCCGGTCCACCCCCGTCGAAATCGAATTCTCCAAGGTTGACAAGGTCGAGGCATAACACCGCACCCTCACCCGACCCAACTTTCACCCCCATCTCAGCCGCTGGCCCCGCGCCCGCCGCTCTAGACGCAAAAGAGGAAGCAACATGGCACCCAAGAAGATCAACGGATACGTCAAGCTCCAGGTCATGGCCGGCAAGGCCACCCCCGCCCCTCCCATCGGCCCCGCGCTCGGTCAGGCCCAGGTCAACATCATGGAGTTCTGCAAGCAATTCAACGAACGCACCAAAGACCCCGCCATGGCTGGCCTCACCATCCCCGTCGTGATCACCGTCTTCGCCGACCGCACCTTCTCCTTTATCACCAAAACCCCACCCGCGGCCGTCCTCCTGCTCAAAGCCGCCGGCATCCCCAAAGGCTCCGGCACTCCCAACAAAGAGAAGCTCGGCAAGGTCACCGAAAAGCAGATCATCGAGATCGCTACCCAGAAGCTCCCTGACCTCAACGCCGCCTCGGTCGAAGCAGCCGCCAAAAGCATCCGTGGAACCGCCCGGTCCATGGGCATCGAAGTCACCGCTTAGACTCGACTCCTCAGACCCTCCAAGCGAAGCCCGGCCTCGGCCGGGCTTCGCTCGTCTTACGTCTCCACTCAGGTTCGCCTGCTCGCCTCCGCGACCTGCCCCCCCAACTCGCGCGTCTCCGGCTACTCTGGGTAAAGCAGACCTCACACGTGCTGAACTCCCCAACTGCCGAACCAGTAACCGTCGCACACCGCAGATCGCCTGGAGCTATCGCCCTGTTTCTCGGTGTCGGCTTCACTGCGGTCTTTCTGCTCCCTTATTTGTTTCCCGTCACACCCTCCATCTCCGTGTCGTACCTGGTCGGCTTCAACAACCAGGCTTGCCTCTTGCTCTTTATCGCCTTCTTCGGCGCCTTCGCCTGGTGGAGCAACGGCCTGGACCTCCTTCCTCCGACCTCACAACAGGAAGCACACCCGCGCGGCGCCGGTCTATCGCGTACCTCCCTCTACGCTGCCCTCCTCGCATACGCCGCCGCCATGGCAGCCGAGTGGATCTTCGTTCGTCCTCGTTTCGCAACCGAAGAGGCCATCTACTTCCTCGACCGGCTCCAGCACCTTGCGCGTGGGCAGAAGATCTATCTCGACTTCGAGTTCGCCTACGGACCCCTCCTCCTCTACCCGCCGCTCCTGCTCTCGAAACTCCTCCACCTCTCGCTCGCGGACGGCTACTACGCCGCATGGCTCATCGAGTTCCTTCTCGGTGTCCTCCTACTCTGGCAGATCGTCGCCCGTCTACCCCTTCCTCCCCACCTCCGAACACCCATCTTCGTCATCACTGCACTCACCTGGTGGGCCGGCATCCTCAACTTCGGCCTCAACAGCACGCCGGCTCGCTTCGCCCTGGCGCCCTTTCTCTGTCTCGTTGTGCTCCCATACTTCTCTACCCCGACCTCCGCACACCGAGGCGCTCTCTACGCTTTAGCCTCGGAGTTCCTTCTTCTCCTCGTCTCCCCGGAGCAGGCCGTAGCCTTCGCCGCGGCCACAGTTCTCTACCTCCTCTTCTTCGGCAGATCCGGCCGGCGACGATCTCCCTCATTCCTCTTCGTCGCGGGCTCCGGACCTCTTCTGCTCCTCGCCCGACACGCCGGATCCTTCCGCACCCTGCGCATGATGGGCGGCGGCGGATTCAACTTTCCTCTACTTCCCGCTCTTCAGCAGATCCCCATCTTTGCTCTAACTCTCGTTGCCGTGTGCGCGCTCATGAACTCTCTTCGCCAGAACTCGCCTCAGAGCCGCCACGGACGAGGCGGTGCGGCCCAATACCTCACCCTGCTCAGCCTCTGCCTGCTCCCCGAAGCATTCGGTCGAAGCGACGTCGGACATCTGCTCGTCAGCAGCACCGGCTTTCTCTTCGCCGGGTGGGTCGTGCTGGCACCCCACCCTCACCTCATCAAGCGGACCTTAACGGCGTACCTGATCCTCCTCATCGCTGTTCCCGCCCCCCTCTCGCTCTTCCGCTTCGTTCGGACCCAGCGCCGGAATCCGCCCATTGCCCCGCTCCTCGTTCCACTCTCTCGCGACGGAGGCGCCGATCCAATCCTTGCACCTCTGGGGAAACCCATCCCAAACCTCGACACCTTAGGCCCAAACACCGCCGACACCGGCTTCTACAACGCCTTCGATAACGTGGCACAACCAGTCCAGATTCAGCAAAAACTCGACGAACTTCGGAGAGAGCCAGAGAAAGATCTCCTCCTTCCCGGCTCCTTCACCTGCCACTTCAACCTTGCCTCCCGATCCTTCCGCTTCGTTCTCATGACGCCCTTCGTTCCGCCCGTACGCCACACCACCAACATCTACATGCCTCTCTGCGACTACATCGAGACCCACTATCGCCCATCGCTCACACTCTCTTCACCGCTTCCTGGATACCGCATCTGGGCGCCCATCCCGTCCGAGACGTCCTCGATGGACCAGCCCCCGCCGCCTCAGGCCGACAAAACTCAGCCGAACAGGAGTCGCTGACTCGGTGATTCGGGACCAGTGCTCGCCGGCGGCCTCCGTCCCGCATCCCGCGTCAGCAGAGCGTCTGTCGACCGCTGCGGGAGACCATACCTGCGGCAAACCTTTGAGACCAGCGCCTCCATCTCCTCCCGATACGGCCGCGCGGCAAAGTCCGCTGTCGCAAACCGCGCCGCATACTCGCCCTCCAGGGCAGGGAAGTGCTCGCGAACAAAGCTCAGGTACGTTGGTCGTGAGCACGCTTTCAGAAACAGCGGCTGTGCCGCAAAGAAGCTCGCCTTCGCCTCCGCCGCACGCCGGGCAACGCCCGCGAGCGCACCTTCATTGTCACTAATCCCAGGCAGCAGAGGAGAACACAGCACACCCGTACAAATCCCCGCATCCCTCAGCTGACCGACCGCCGCAAATCGAAGATCCGGTCGTGGTGCACGTGGCTCCAACTTGCGCGCCAGCACAGCGTCCGCCGTCGTGATCGTCAGATGCACCACCAGCGTGTTCTTCCGCGCAATCTCAACCAGCAGGTCCAGATCCCGCAAAATCAGCTGAGACTTCGTCACAATCCCGATCCGGTACCCCGACCTCCGCCGGAACACCTCAAGCAAACTCCGCGTCACCCGCGCCCGCCGCTCGATCGGCTGGTACGGGTCCGTCGCCGTCCCAATCGCAATCTCCTCCGCCGGATCCACTTTGCGCAGCTCCTGCTCCAGCAGCCACGCCGCGTTCTTCTTCAGAAAAATCAGCCGTTCAAACATCTCCGGTCTGCCCGTCGAGCGCAGCTCCGGACCCGGCGCCAAGCGCTCACCCTGACCGCACGCCGGTCGCTCACCTCTGCCCAGAGTCTCGCCCCCGCCCGCAACCTCCTCCTCCGTCTGCTCCGGCGCATCCGGCAAAAGGAACTCGTGCGTATACCGGGCGTAGCAGTACTTGCACCCAAACTCGCATCCCCGGTACGGATTGATGCCGTACGCCAACGAAAGACGCCGCTTCGAAACCGTCCGGTTCAAGATGCTGCGGACCTCCATCGCCCGGAACTCCACCAAATGACCGTCGTCCGCGTGCTCCGCCTCAGCCGCCAGCCGAGCGATCCCCACCGGTGCACGAGCGATCCCAACCGGCGCGGAAGAGAGGATCGGAAAGAGAGAATCCCTATTTGTCACAGCACGCATATTCGCCTTTTCTTCGCCTCTTGTGCTAAAGTTACTCTGGAGTAGTTTCTTCGTCAAGCGCCGTCCTTTAGAATCCGGAAGTGACCTTTACGATCGCGAACGCTCCGCTCCCGCTTCGCTTTCGACCCGCGACGCCGATGACCGACGATGACTTGCTCCGCTTCTGCGCAGCAAACGATCCCTTGCGGGTGGAGCGCGAGGAGAGTGGAGAGATTGTCGTCATGACACCGGCGGGGAGTGGGACCAGCAGAATGAACATGAGGATCGGCCGACTTCTGGATGAGTGGGCCGAAGCAGACGGCCGCGGCGTCACCTTTGACTCAAACGGCGGCTTCAAGCTCCCCGATGGCTCGGTTCGCGCCGCCGACGCCGCATGGCTGCGTCTCTCCTGTTGGGATGCGCTCTCCCCCGCCGAGCAGTCGAGGTACGCACCTGTCTGCCCCGACTTCGTTATCGAACTCCGCTCGCCCAGCGACTCCCTCCCGGATCTTGAGGAAAAGCTCAGGCAATGGATACGCAACGGAGTCCAGCTCGCCTGGCTGATCGACCCCGGGCAGAAGGCTGTCAGCGTCTATCGGCCCGGCGAACCAACCGAGCTCCACACCGACCCAACCTCCGTGCAAGGCACCGGTCCCGTCGCCGGCTTCGATCTGGTGCTGGACCGCATCTGGAGCTAGACCTCCGCCCCACCCCTTGACGCACCCATCCACTTAGCTGCATACTCATAAGACTGCCTCAACGCCAGCGTTGAGCGCCTGTCCCATACACCACGCCCGAAGCCCGCAATCTCGCTTCCCAGGGGTGGAAGACAAAGGAAGCCATGTCCCAGAAGATCTCCAAAAATCTCCAAAAGGCGCGCTCGCTCGTTGAGCCACGTCCTTACGTCCTCACCGAGGCCGTACCTCTCTTGCAGAAAGCCAAGTACGCCAAGTTCGACGAGACCGTTGACCTCACCCTGCGGCTCGGAGTCGACCCGAAACACGCCGATCAGATGGTCCGCGGCACCGTCGTCCTCCCGCACGGCCTCGGCAAATCGAAGTCCGTCGCCGTCATCGCCTCAGGCGACAAGGTGCGCGAAGCCGAAGCCGCCGGCGCCGACTTCTTCGGCGGCGAAGAGATGGTCGAACGCATCCAGAAAGAGGGTTGGACCGGCTTCGACGCCCTTATCGCCACCCCCGACATGATGCGCTCCGTCGGTCGCCTCGGAAAAGTCCTCGGACCCCGCGGCCTCATGCCCAATCCAAAGACCGGCACCGTCACCGCCGACGTCGCAGGCGCCATCCGCGAGATCAAGGCCGGTAAAGTCGAGTTCCGCACCGACAAGACCGCGCTCGTGCACGTCCCAGTCGGCAAACTCTCGTTTGAGCCGCAAAAGCTCGTCGACAACGCCATGACCATCATCTCGTCGGTCGTCAAGGCCAAGCCGTCAGCGGCCAAAGGCAAATACATCAAGGCCATCACGCTCTCCTCCACCATGGGCCCAGGCATCGATCTCGACTTCGCCGCGGCGGAACTCGCCGGCAAAGCCCAGGCGTAAAGGCATCTGTCTCCCCTTGCCGGCATCCGCCTGCCGCAATCCATATCTGACCGCGAGACCGAACGCGTCTCAAAAGAGCTGGTAACTCAGACCCAGCAGCGAAAAGGTAACGTCCTCATGGCACTCTCTCGTACGAAAAAGACCGAAAACGTCCAAAAGCTCGCCGGTGAACTCAGGAGCTCGACCTCGGCCATCATCGGCACCTTTGCCGGTCTCACGGCCGCTAAAGATGTCGACCTCCGCAAGACCGTTCGAGGCGCTGGCGGCTCCTACCACGTCGTCAAAAACAAGCTCGCCGCCAAGGCCGGCGAAGGCACCCAGATCGAGGCCGCGCTCCAGGGTCTCAAAGGCGTCTCCTCGGTCGCCTACACCTCCGGCGACCCCGTCGCGCTCGCCAAGGCCCTCTCCACTTGGGTCAAGGACAACGCAGAGTTTACCTTCAAGCTCGGCATCATCGACGGCAAAGTCATCTCAGTCGAAGAGATCGGCGCTCTCGCCACCATGCCTGGCAAGGAAGAGCTCTTCTCGAAGCTGCTTTTCTTGATCAACTCGCCCGCCCAGCGCCTCGCGACTGTCATCAACGCCACCGGCCGCGACCTCGCCGTCGTCATCAATCAGGCGGTCGAAAAGGAGAAGTTCTCCTCGGCTTCGACCGCAACTGCTCCCGCTTCGCAGGCAGGGAGCACGGCGCCCGCGGAAGAGGCTGCACCGGAGGCCGCAGCTGCTCCGGTCGACGGCCAGCTCGTCGCCGAGACACACGCAATCGAGTCTCCCGCGCCGGTGCTCGAAGCGTCGCCCACGCCGACACCCGAGCAGCAGATCGCCGAGCACCCGGCCTCCGAAGCCGACCCTGTCGCGTCAAGCTCCGAAGCCGATCCGGCGCAGCCTGAAAACGGAACCAGCTCCCAGGCCGGAGAAGCCGCCACCACCGACCCGGTCGAGGGCTAGGCCGCCCCAATCCAAGTTCGCCTCCGATCCATCCGGGTGCGCCAGTCTGGGCGCAGCGGAAACCCGGCCGGATCAGATGCACCCCGAGGCGCTCCCGTTATGGCCTCATGACATGCAGTCGCACCACAAAGTTCTAAGCAGCACATAAACCTATCGGAGAAATCATCATGGCAGACATCCAGCAATTGGAAGATCAGATCGTAAGCCTCAGCCTCCTTGAGGCCTCGGCCCTGGTCAAGAAGCTCGAAGAGCGCCTCGGCGTCTCGGCCGCCGCGGCCGTTGCAGCTGCAGCTCCTGCAGGCGGCGGTGCCGCAGCCGCGGCTCCCGTCGAAGAGAAGACCGAATTCACGGTCATCCTCAAAGACGCCGGCGCCAACAAGATCAACACCATCAAGGCAGTTCGCGAAGTCACCGCACTCGGCCTCAAGGAAGCCAAAGACCTCGTCGATGGCGCACCCAAGCCGCTCAAGGAGAACATCTCCAAGGACGACGCCGCTGCCATCGCCAAGAAGTTCGAAGGCGTCGCGAGCGTCGAAATCAAGTAAGCCCGTCGTGCTTGCAAACACGGGCGAGATGGTCTATCCTCAAATATCTAGGGATGCCATCCGCCCGGGTCTGCATGGAATCGGCTGGCTTCAACATAATCAGATATCGCGGTAGGCAGTAGACTCAGCGTCACCCCGGCTCATCCTGTCAAAACTTGCAGGCTACGGAGCCGGTCATCCTGTGTTCGGGCGGCGGATACCCAGGATGTCATCAGGCACCAGACAGCGGCAGCAACTTTGGGGCATGGCGAGCTCCCATAGGGCGGCAGGCATTACGATTTTTACTATCGATTCAGTGCACAAGTTCGACCTTGCGCTCATGGGGCACGCTGCCCCTTTGAGCGCGTTGCCGTCTTAACTCCCAGAGGCCGGCAACGCCCGCAGATCCTTACGAGCGCCTGAGATAACCCGCAGAATGCTTCGCGGGCACCCAGACCTAGGCAGTCCAACATATTGTCTTCGCACCAAGCGTCTCTGTCCCGGCCTAAGTCCGTGGACACAACTCTGCGCACGGCCTCTCTGCCCAAAGGCAGCGAACACCGGTAGCCGCATCTGCTGTAAGCAACCAGGGGGCTTCTACTCAGGCCCTCACTCCTGGACTCTCCCGTACCGGCCATCAGATGCCGATCGCGAGATCTGGGAGGTCTCACAGAGTAAGTCTCAGGAGAGAGCATGTCCACAGAAATGCGCGCGATCCGCAGCCGTCTCGACTTTTCAAAGATCCCTACATCCATTCAGATCCCCAACCTCATCGAGGTGCAGCGCCGCTCCTACGAGCGCTTCCTCCAGATGGATAAGCTCCCCCAGGAGCGCGAAGACAACGGCCTCCAGTCCGTATTCACCTCCGTCTTCCCCATCACCGACTTCCGCAACGTCTCCGAACTCGAGTTCGTCGACTTTTCGATCGGCAACTGGGAGTGCAAGTGCGGCTACCTCAAAGGTCTCAACCACCTCCGTACCGCCTGCACCCATTGTGGACACATGGTCATCACCGATCCATTCCACCCCGGTGACGTCCTCTGCAACTTCTGCGGAACGTACAACAAGAACACGCCGGACTTCTGCACGAAGTGCGGTGACCCCGTCGGCCTCCAGCTCAAATACGATCAGGCCGAGTGCGAAGAGCGCGGCATGACCTACTCCGCCCCGCTCAAGGTCACCATCCGCCTCAAGATCTACGACAAGGACCCCGAAACCGGCGTCAAGAGCCTCCGCGATATGAAGGAGCAGGAAGTCTTCTTCGGCGACATCCCCCTTATGTCGCAGAACGGCACCTTTATCGTCAACGGCACAGAGCGCGTCATCGTCTCGCAACTCCACCGCTCCCCAGGCGTCTTCTTTGAGACCGCCAACAACCGCACCTACTTTCTCGGCAAAATCATCCCCTACCGCGGCTCGTGGGTCGAGTTTGAGTACGACCAGAAGAACACCCTCTACGTCCGCATCGATCGCAAACGCAAGTTCCTCGGCACCATCTTCCTCCGTGCCCTCGGTCTCCGCACCGACGAGGAGATCCTCAAAACCTTCTACACCGTCGACACCATTCAGGTGCGCGACGGCAAACTCGCGTGGAACGTCAGCGCCGAAAACACCCCCACCCACCTCCTCGGCACACGTCCCTCCACCGCCGTCAAAGGCGCCAACGGGGAAGATCTCGCTGTTGCCACGCGCAAAATCTCGCCCAACACCCTGCGCGGCTTGCGCGCCGGCAAGATCGAATCCGTGGAAGTCGAAACCTCCGAATTCGACGGCGCCATGACCGCCTCCGACGTCGTCGACCTCACTACCGGCGAGCTGCTCTACGAAGCCAACCAGGAGCTCTCCGCCGACAAGCTCCATAAGATCATCCAGTCCGGCGTCACCAGCTTCGAGGTCTTCTTCCCCGAGCGCGACGACGTCGGCAACATCATCACCAACACGCTTCGCCGCGACTCCGTGCGTAAGCCCGAAGAAGCCCTTATCGAGATCTACCGCAAGCTCCGGCCCGGCGACCCACCGACGCTCGACACCGCCACCGCCCTGTTCGAAGGCATGTTCTTCGATCCGCGCAAGTACGACTTCTCCCGCGTCGGCCGCCTGAAGTTCAACATCAAGCTCTACGAGGATCAGGACGCCTCGCACCTCGAGCGCCGCACCCTCACCCCTGAAGACTTTTACGGCACCATTCGCTATCTCCTCAAGCTCCGCAAAAACATCGGCGCCGTCGACGACATCGATCACCTCGGTAACCGTCGCGTTCGAGCCGTCGGCGAACTGATGGAAAATCAGTTCCGCATCGGCCTCGTTCGCATGGAGCGCGCGATCAAGGAAAAGATGTCCGTTTACCAGGAGATGTCGACGGCCATGCCGCACGACCTCATCAACGCTAAGCCCGTCATGGCCGCGATCCGCGAGTTCTTCGGCTCCTCCCAGCTCTCGCAGTTCATGGACCAGACCAACCCGCTCTCGGAGATCACGCACAAGCGCCGCCTCTCCGCGCTCGGGCCTGGCGGCTTGTCGCGCGAGCGTGCCGGCTTCGAAGTTCGCGACGTCCACCCCACTCACTACGGCCGCATCTGCCCGATTGAAACCCCGGAAGGCCCAAACATCGGCCTTATCTCCTCGCTCTCCTGCTTTGCGCGCATCAATGAATACGGCTTCATCGAATCGCCGTACCGCCGCGTCAAAGACGGTCGCGTCCTCGACTATGTCGCCGTCTCGAACGCCGGTGAGTCCGGCCTGCGGCAGGGCGACTACCTCGAGATCGAAGAGTCGCGCGCCAAGAACACCGAACTCAAGGCCGCCGGCAAGCGCACCATGGAGCTCGAGCCCTTCTCCTTCTACCTCTCCGCGTGGGAAGAAGACCGGCACACCATAGCGCAGGCCAACATCGAACTCGACGAGAAACTCAACATCGTCGAAGACCTCGTAAACGCCCGTCGCATGGGCAACTTCGTCCTCGTCAACAAGGCCGAGGTCGATTACGTCGACGTCAGCCCCAAGCAGCTCGTGTCGGTCGCCGCTTCGCTCGTCCCCTTCCTCGAGCACGACGACGCCAACCGCGCGCTCATGGGCGCCAACATGCAACGCCAGTCCGTCCCCCTGCTCGTCGCCGAAGCTCCTTACGTCGGCACCGGCATGGAAGGTGTCACGGCCCGCGACTCCGGCGCCGTCATCCTCTCCAAGCGCAACGGCATCGTCGATTCGGTCGACTCCGAGCGCATCATCGTCCGTGTCGAAGGCGAGCATCACCCCACGCAGCTCTCGCGTGAGGTCGGCTCCGACATCTACCAGCTCACCAAATTCAAGCGTTCCAACCAGAACACCTGCATCAACCAGAAGCCGATCGTTCGCAAGGGCGACCGCGTCCTCAAGGGCCAGGTCATCGCCGACGGGCCATGCACCGAACAGGGCGAACTCGGCCTCGGCCGCAACGTCCTGGTCGCCTTTATGCCGTGGCGCGGATACAACTTCGAGGACGCCATCCTGATCTCGGAGAAACTCGTCCGCGAGGACTATTACACCTCCATCCACATCGAGGAGTTCGAGATCGAAGCCCGCGACACCAAGCTCGGGCCCGAAGAGATCACCCGCGATATCCCCAACGTCAGCGAGCACGCCTTGCGCGATCTCGATGAGTCCGGCATCATCCGCATCGGCGCGAAAATCGGTCACAACGATATCCTTGTCGGCAAGGTCACGCCCAAAGGCGAAACCCAGCTCACCCCCGAAGAGAAGCTCCTCCGAGCCATCTTCGGCGAAAAAGCCGGCGACGTTCGCGACGCCTCCCTCACCTGCCCCCCAGGCATCGAAGGCACCGTGGTCGATGTCCGCATCTTCTCCCGCAAGGGTCAGGAAAAGGACGAGCGCGCCAAGCAGATCGAGCAGGAGCAGGTCGAGAAACTCGAGCGAAATCTCGCCGACGAGATCCGCATTCTCACCGACGAGCGTCTCAAGCGCCTTGAAAACATCCTCGGCGCCAAGGAAGTCCTCGCCGACCTCCACGACGAACGCACCAACAAAAAGCTGCTCAACAAAGGCGATATCCTCGACCGCGACACCATCGAGCTCATCTCCACCCGCAACCTCAAGCGCATCCGCTACGCCGACAAGGACCCCCGCGTCAACGAGCAGATCGACGAGATCGAAGAGATGACTTCGCGCCAGATCGACGTTCTCCGCAAGATCACCAACGAGAAGATCGGCAAGATGTCCAAGGGCGACGAGCTCTCCCCTGGCGTCATCAAGATGGTCAAGGTCTACGTCGCCATGAAGCGCAAGCTCTCGGTCGGCGACAAGATGGCCGGCCGCCACGGCAACAAGGGCGTCATCGCCCGGATCCTGCCCGAGGAGGACATGCCCTACCTCCCCGACGGCACACCGGTTGAGATCGTCCTCAACCCACTCGGCGTCCCCTCGCGTATGAACGTTGGTCAGATCCTCGAGACGCACCTCGGCTGGGCTGCGCACGAACTCGGCAAGCAGATCGCCGAGATCGCCGCTACCCACACCGACGCGTCCGAAGTTCGCGAGCTCTTCAAAGCACGCTTCGCCAAGACCGCCGCTCTCAGCCAGCTTCTTGACCTCGACGACGAACAGACCATGCGCGTCGCCGCCGGCATGAAGCGCGGTATCTGGTTCGGCACCGCGGTCTTCGACGGCGCTCGCGAAACCGAAATCAAGGCGCTGCTCGCAGCCGCCGGTCTCCCCTCCTCCGGCAAGACGCAGCTCTTCGATGGCATGCTCGGCGAACCGTTCGAGCAGCCCGCTACCGTCGGCTACATCTACATGCTCAAGCTCTCGCACCTGGTCGACGACAAGATCCACGCTCGATCGATCGGACCGTACTCCCTCATCACCCAGCAGCCGCTCGGTGGCAAGGCGCAGTTCGGTGGCCAGCGCTTCGGCGAGATGGAGGTCTGGGCGCTCGAAGCTTACGGCGCCGCGTACATTCTCCAGGAGCTCCTCACCGCCAAATCCGACGACGTCTTCGGACGCACCAAGATCTACGAAGCCATCGTCAAGGGCGAGGCGGCCATCGAACCCGGCGTCCCCGAAAGCTTCAACGTCCTTATCCGCGAACTGCAGTCGCTCTGTCTTGATGTCGAACTGATCAAGCAGGCCGACCAAAACAAGCCCCTGCCGGCGATCGCGGCAGCCGACTAACACGAGCTTCTAGTCTCTAGCTGCTAGCTCTTAGCTAATTACTGGCGGCAGCTAGCAGCGGAGGCGGAGCAAACTAGAAAATTAGAAGTTAGAAAATCCAAGACATAAGAGCTAGAAGCTAATAGCTAAAAGCTTGAAACTCCGTACTATCTCACAACTGAAGACAAGCACCTGGACCAGAACCAACGGCATCGCGATGCGCCGAGAGTCACCGCGAGACAAGCACCAGCAACCAGCTAGAAGCTAATAGCTAAGAGCTAGAAGCTATCCAGCAACACCGGAGACACAGACCCTATGTTCCGCTCCAGCCCCTTTGAACTTACTGGCCCCATCGCCGACTTCGACGCCATCAAGATCCAGCTCGCCAGCCCCGAGAAGATCCGCTCCTGGTCCCACGGCGAGGTCACCAAGCCCGAGACCATCAACTACCGCACCTTCAAGCCCGAACGCGACGGCCTCTTCTGCGCCCGCATCTTTGGACCCATCACCGACTGGGAGTGCCTCTGCGGCAAGTACAAACGCATGAAGCACCGCGGCGTCATCTGCGATAAATGCGGCGTCGAAGTCACCCTCTCGAAAGTTCGCCGCGAGCGCCTCGGCCACATCGAGTTAGCGTCACCCTGCTCGCACGTCTGGTTCTTCAAGGGCCTCCCGTCCCGCATCGGCCACCTCCTCGACATCTCCCTCCGCGAGCTCGAAGCCGTCCTCTACTTCGAGTCTTACGTCGTCGTCGATCCAGGCGATGCCCCCGTCAAAGAGCGCGAAGTCATCAAGGACGAGAACCGCTTCCGCGAGCTCGACACCCAGTACCGCCCCTCCGGCTTCAAGGCGATGATGGGCGCCGAAGCCATCAAGGAATTGCTCAAGCGCGTCGAAATTACCGAGCTCTCGATCGAACTGCGCGAGCGCATGAAGACCGAAACCTCGCTCCAGAAAAAGCTCAAATACTCCAAGCGCCTCAAGATCGTCGAGGCCTTCCGCAAGTCCGACAACCTCCCGCAGTGGATGATCCTCGACGTCATCCCCGTCATCCCGCCCGAGCTCCGTCCTCTCGTTCCGCTCGATGGCGGCCGCTTCGCCACCTCCGATCTCAACGACCTCTACCGTCGCGTGATCAATCGCAATAACCGCCTCAAAAAGCTCATGGACCTCCATGCGCCTGAGGTCATCGTCCGCAACGAAAAACGCATGCTCCAGGAGGCCGTCGACGCCCTGTTCGACAACGGCCGCCGCGGCCGCGTTCTCCGTGGCGCCAACAATCGTCCGCTCAAGTCGCTCTCCGACACCCTCAAGGGCAAGCAGGGCCGCTTCCGCCAGAACCTCCTCGGCAAGCGCGTCGACTACTCCGGACGCTCCGTCATCGTCGTCGGCCCCGAGCTCAAGCTTCACCAGTGCGGTCTCCCCAAGAAGATGGCGCTCGAGCTCTTCAAGCCCTTCATCTACCACCGCCTCGAGCAGACCGGCCACTGCACCACCATCAAGCAGGCAAAAGAGCTCGTCGAGCTGCAGGAGCCGATCGTCTGGGACATCCTCGAAGAGGTCATCAAGGATCACCCCGTCCTGCTCAACCGCGCACCCACCCTCCACCGCCTCGGCATCCAGGCCTTTGAGCCCGTGCTCGTCGAAGGCAAAGCCATCAAGATCCACCCGCTCGTCTGTACCGCCTTCAACGCGGACTTCGACGGTGATCAGATGGCCGTGCACATCCCGCTCTCCCCTGAAGCGCAGATCGAGGCCTCCGTCCTCATGCTCGCCTCGCACAACATCCTCTCGCCCGCCTCCGGTCAGCCCATCACGGTCCCAACGCAGGATCTCGTCCTCGGCATCTACTACCTCACCAAGGCCAAGGTCAACGCCATCGGCGAAGGCCGCGTCTTCGCCAACATCGAAGAGGTCTTCATGGCGCTCGAGGCCAAGCAGGTCGAGACCCTTACCCCCATCCGTCTGCGCTACACCGGCATGGTCCTCGACATGACCACCGCCTACGACGATCAGGACCTCACCCACACCGAACCCGTCGAGTTCAACAAGCAGTTCATCTCGACCACCGTCGGCCGCGCCATCCTCAACGACGCCCTCCCCGAAGGCATGCCGTACGTCAACGGCCTGCTCAAAAAGAAGGGCATGGGGCAGCTCATCAACTACTGCTACCTCAACCTCGGCCTCGAAGTCACCGTCAAAACCCTCGACCGCATCAAGGACCTCGGCTTCGCCTATGCCACCCGCTCCGGCCTCTCGGTCGGCCTCGACGACATGGTCATCCCCGAGAGCAAGTACACCGTCGTCGGCGACGCCGAAAAACAGGTCATCGCCGTCCAGCAGCAATACCTCGACGGCGCCATCACCAACGGCGAACGTAACAACAAGGTCATCCAGATGTGGTCCGGCGTCACCGAGCGCGTCGCCGATGAGATGTTCAACAACATGAAGCGCGCAGACAAGGAAGGAGCCATGAACCCGATCTACATCATGGCCGACTCCGGCGCCCGCGGCTCCAAACAGCAGATTCGCCAACTCTCCGGCATGCGCGGCCTCATGGCCAAGCCCTCCGGCGAAATCATCGAGTCGCCCATCAAGGCCAACTTCCGCGAAGGCCTCACCGTCCTCGAGTACTTCATCTCGACCCACGGCGCACGCAAGGGTCTCGCGGACACCGCGCTCAAGACCGCCGACTCCGGATACCTTACCCGCCGTCTCGTCGACGTCGCCCAGGATGTCATCATCTCCGAGGTCGACTGCGGCACCGTGGAAGGCATCTACGTCATGCCCATCATCGAAGCCGGCGAAACCATCGAGCCGCTCCGCGACCGCATCATCGGCCGCGTCTCGCTCGAAAAACTCAAAGACTTCGAAGGCAAAACCATCGTCGAGGTCAACCAGGAGATCGACGAAGATCGTGCCTCCGCCGTCCAGGCAGCCGGCATCGAACGCGTCAAAATTCGCTCCGTCCTCACCTGCGAGTCCAAGCGCGGCTGCTGCATCCTCTGCTACGGCCGCAACCTAGGCTCCGGCAAGATGGTCGAGATGGGCGAAGCGGTCGGCGTCATTGCCGCCCAGTCCATCGGCGAGCCCGGCACCCAGCTCACCATGCGCACCTTCCACGTCGGCGGCACCGCCTCCCGCGTGCAGGATGCCTCGCACCTCGAAGCCAAAAACGCCGGCACCGTCCGCTTCATCAACCTCGTCACCGTCCGCTCGAAAGAAGGCGGCCTGGTCGCCTTCAACCGCAACGGCTCCATCGCCATCATCGACGACAAGGGCCGCGAAAAAGAGCGCTACGCCATCGTCTACGGCGCAAAACTCCGCGTCGAAGACGGTGCTCAGGTCAAACTCGGCGACACCCTCGGCGAGTGGGACCCCTACACCTTCTCCATCCTCACCGAGGTCGCCGGAACCGTCCAGTTCAAGGACCTCCAGGAAGGCGTCACCCTCAACGAAGAAGTGGACGAGGTCACCGGCCTCTCCCGCCTCGTCGTCGCGGACGCGCCCGACGAAAAACGCCAGCCGGCCATCCTGATCAAGTCCGCCCAGGGCAACAAGCGATACCTGATGCCCTCCCGCGCCCACCTCATGATCGCCGACGGCGACGAACTCCACCCCGGCGACATCCTTGCCAAGATTCCGCGCGAAACCACGCGCACCAAGGACATCACCGGCGGTCT